>DAHVOV010000318.1 GCA_027318645.1 Candidatus Aminicenantota bacterium | reverse complement strand
GCGGCTTCAAGGTGAAGATCCAGCGGTCGTACCCGGGAAAATCCCTGGCGCTTCAGGCGGTCGCCGACGACAGCGATGGCCCGTTCAGCATTCCTGTCCAGCATGCAGGTGTGAGCGGCCGTCACGCCATGCCGGCCACCTTTGTCGAGCCGCCTCCGGTTCAGGCCACCGGGACTCGGACGCTGCCGTGGGGCTGGTACCTCGACCCGGCGACCGGGGACGTCACCGAAACCCATCCCGAGCTTTTCTTTCATTGGATCTCGTCCTTGCCCGACGTGTATCACCTGGCCGGTATGATGCCCATGCAGGGCGCGCGGCTGGGCGTGGGGGCCGATTTCTCGTACGCCTCGCTGCTCAAGGCGAAGATGGGATATGGCCTGGCCTACAGCGATGCGGAGCTTCCCGCGGGCATGGCGGTGGCCTACAACATGGGAGATGGTCGGTTGGGGGCATTGAAAGTGCTGGAGATAGGATATTTCGGCCAAAAACGGAAGGGCATACGGTTGTTCTTCGTCACCTATGAAAAGCCGGCCGGGGGGGAATGATCCCCGGGAGGTCCTGATGAAATTCATCCGCGGAACAAACAGATAGAACGCGGGGGGAAACAGGATCCAGCGCATTCATAACCAGGAAGGGCGGATTCCCAGGCCAGAGGGAAAACCGGCGGCCATTCTCCCTGAGGATCGAGGGGTTTGCTTTTAAAAAAACTTTGCGTTACAATCGCCGCTTACGTCCCGACAAGGAGCCCGCGATGAGCAGTGACAAGCATGCCCATCCGGCCCGGAAGGACCTGGCCGCGCGCGTCCTGGACCGGACCGGCGTCGACGTCGCCCGCTGCTACCAGTGCGGCAAGTGCTCGGCCGGCTGCCCGCTGGCATCGGAGATGGACTTCCCCCCCAGCCAGGTCATGCACCTGCTGCAGCTGGCCGGGATGGGGCCGGAGTACGCCGACATGGCGCTGCGCTCGCACACCGTCTGGCTCTGCCTGACCTGCGAGATCTGCTTCTGCCGCTGCCCCATGGAGCTCGACATCCCGGCGGTCATGGACGCCCTGCGCCACGAGTCGCTGCGGCAGAAGAAGGTCAACCCCCGCGCCCGCAGCATCCTGGCCTTCCACCGCGCCTTCCTCGACTCGGTGCGCTATACCGGGCGGCTGTTCGAGATGGGGCAGGTGGTCGACTACAAGCTGCGCAGCGGCCATTTCCTGCAGGACCTGCTGCAGGCCCCCTGGATGTTCCTCGTCGGCAAGCTGCACCTGCTGCCCGAGCGCGTGCGCGACCGCCGCGCCCTGAAGCGCATCTTCGCCGGGACGCGGCAGGCCGGGGAGGAGCGCCCATGAAGACCGGCTTTTATCCCGGCTGCTCGATGAAGGGCTCGGCCCGCGAGTACAGCGAGTCGCTCCTGGCCGTCGCCCGCGAGCTGGGCCGCGAGCTGCCCGAGGTGCCCGACTGGAACTGCTGCGGCGCCACCGCCGCCCACAACCTCGACCGCGACCTGGCGCTGGCCCTGCCGGCGCGCATCCTGGCCGCCGCCGAGAGGCAGGGGATGGCGGAGGTGCTCGTTCCCTGCGCCGCCTGCTACAGCCGCCTGAGCGTCACCCGCCATGAGCTCCTGGAGGACGAGGAGCTGCGCCGGCGCATCTCCGCGCTGGTCGCGGCGGACTACCGCGGCTCGGCGCGGGTGCTGAACATCATCGAGTGGCTGGAGGCGGTCCCCGACCTGGAGGCCCGGGTGCGGGCGCCGTTCGCCCGCAAGGTGGCCTGCTACTACGGCTGCCTGCTGGTGCGGCCGGCGGGGATCGTGAAGTTCGACCGCCCCGAGGACCCGCAGTCGCTGGACCGGCTGATGAGGAGGCTGGGCGCCGAGCCCATCGACTGGGCCTTCAAGACCGAGTGCTGCGGCGCCGGCTTCTCGGTGTCGCGCACCGACCTAGTGGCCGAGCTGAGCGGCCGCATCCTCGAGGACGCCGTCTCGCGCGGCGCCGAGGCGGTTATCGTCGCCTGCCCCATGTGCCACCTCAACCTGGACATGCGCCGGCCGAACATCGAGAAGCGGGCCGGGAGGAAGTTCCGCATCCCGGTCATCTACGTCACCCAGGCCGTGGGCCTGGCCATGGGGCTGAAGACGAAGGCGCTCGGCCTGCAGCGGCACAAGGTCTCCCCGTCGGCCTTGCTAGCCCCCGCGTCCGTTCAGCCGGCCGCAGGGGCGACGTCCGCCTCCGGGGACTCCCCGGCTGGAGCCGGGTCGCCGGCGGGGGAAAGGAGACCCTGACATGGCGCGCATCGGCGTCTTCGTCTGTCACTGCGGCGAGAACATCAGCGCCACCGTCGACGTGGCCCGGGTCGCCTCCGAGGCGGCCAAGATCCCCGGGGTGGTGCACAGCGTCGACTACAAGTACATGTGCTCCGACCCCGGCCAGCAGCTGGTCAAGGCCGCCATCCAGGAGAAGGGGCTGACCGGGGTGGTGGTGGCCGCCTGCTCGCCGCGCATGCACGAGCCCACCTTCCGCCGCGCCTGCGCCGAGGCCGGGCTCAACCCCTTCCTCTGCGAGATGGCCAACATCCGCGAGCACTGCTCGTGGGTGCACGAGAAGGGCGAGGCCACCACCCACAAGGCCATCGACATCGTGCGCACCCTGGTGGCCAAGGTGAAGAAGAACAGGGCGCTGCAGCCCATCAAGGTGCCGGTGACCAAGACGGCCCTGGTGCTGGGCGGCGGCATCGCCGGCATCCAGGCCGCCCTGGACATCGCCAACGCCGGGCACAAGGTCATCCTGGTGGAGAAGGAGCCCTCGATCGGCGGCCACATGTCGCAGCTGTCGGAGACCTTCCCCACCCTCGACTGCTCGCAGTGCATCCTCACGCCGCGCATGGTCGAGGTGGCCCAGCACCCCAACATCACCCTCCATTCCTACTCGGAGCTGGAGGGGCTGGACGGCTTCATCGGCAACTTCAAGGCGCGCATCCGCCGCAAGGCGCGCAGCCTGGACGAGAAGCTGTGCACCGGCTGCGGCCTGTGCACGCAGAAGTGCCCGCTGCGGAGGATCCCCAGCGAGTTTGACGCCGGGCTGGGCCTGCGCCCGGCCATCTACGTCCCCTTCCCGCAGGCGGTGCCCAACAAGCCGGTCATCGACCGCGAACACTGCACCTACTACCGCACCGGCAAGTGCCGGCTCTGCGAAAAGGTCTGCCCCACGCAGGCCATCCGCTTCGACCAGCCGGACGAGATCGTCGAGGCCGACGTCGGCGCCGTGGTCGTGGCCACCGGCTTCGACATCAAGCACGCCGACTTCTTTCCCGAGTACGGCTACGGGAAATACAAGGACGTCATCGACGGGCTGCAGTTCGAGCGCCTGGCGTCGGCCTCGGGCCCGACCCTGGGCGAGATCCGCCGGCCGTCCGACGGCAAGGTGCCCGAGACGGTGGCCTTCATCGCCTGCGCCGGCTCGCGCGACCCGGCCAAGGGCATCGAGTACTGCTCCAAGATCTGCTGCATGTACACCGCCAAGCACGCCATGCTCTACCGCCACAAGGTGCACCACGGCCGCCCGGTCGTCTTCTACATGGACATCCGCGCCGGCGGCAAGATGTACGAGGAGTTCGTGCGCCGGGCCATGGAGGAGGACGGCGTGCAGTACGTGCGCGGCCGCGTCTCGCGCATCTACGAGCGCGGCGGCAAGCTGGTGGTCAAGGGCGCCGACACCCTGCTGGGCGCCCGGCCCGTCGAGCTCGAGGCCGACCTGGTGGTGCTGGCCACTGCCGGCGTCGCCCAGCCCGGCGCCGAGGACCTGGCGCAGCGGCTGCACGTCAGCTACGACGCCCACCGCTTCTACGCCGAGGCCCATCCCAAGCTGCGTCCGGTGGAGACCAACACCGCCGGCATCTTCCTGGCCGGCGCCTGCCAGGCGCCCAAGGACATCCCCGAGTCGGTGGCCCAGGCCTCCGGCGCCGCCGCCAAGGTCGGCGCCCTCTTCTCGCAGTCGGAGCTGGTGCGCGAGCCGCTGATCGCCGTGGTCGACCGCCAGGCGCCGCCGGTCTACTCCTCCTGCTCCGGCTGCTTCCTGTGCCAGGGCGCCTGCCCCTACCAGGCCATCAAGCGCGAGGAGATCCGCGGACGCGACGGGCAGCTGATCAAGACCGTGGCCAAGGTCAACCCCGGGCTGTGCCAGGGCTGCGGCACCTGCGTGGCCCTCTGCCGCTCCAAGTCGATCGACATCCAGGGATACTCCCACGAGCAGGTCTACTCCGAGGTCCTGGCCCTGCTGAACCGAGGTGAGCGCGATGGCTGAGTTCGACCCCAAGATCGTGGCCTTCGTCTGCAACTGGTGCACCTACGCCGGCGCCGACCTGACCGGCACCAGCCGCATGAAGTACTCGCCGCAGGTGTCGGTGATCCGCTTTCCCTGCACCGGGCGCATCGACTTCATGCTGCTGCTCAAGGCCTTCGCCGGCGGCGCCGACGGCGTGATCGTCTCCGGCTGCCATCCCAACGACTGCCACTACAGCAGCGGCAACTTCCACGCCCGCCGGCGCTGGATCGTCTTCCGCGGCCTGCTGGACTTCCTGGGCATCGACGTGCGCCGCGTGCGCTTCTCCTGGGTGTCGGCCGCCGAGGGCGCCAAATGGGCGCAGCTGGTCAACGAGACGGTCGAGCAGGTCCGCGTCCTGGGGCCGCACCGCGCCTACCAGCGGCTGCGCGGCCTGGGCGTGGGCTAGGAGGCCGGCATGGAAGCGCTGCGGAACAAGGCGCGCGAGCTGCTGGCCGCCGGCACGGTGAAGGTGGTGATCGGCTACGGCCGCGGCAGCGGCGGCGCGGCCCGGGCCGTGTTCATCCGCGACGCCGCCCGCTCCGGCGCGCTGATCTATGACGACAGCTGCCGGCAGAACCTGGCGGTCTACCTCATGAAGCCCGAGGTGCGCCGGCTGGGCAAGGCGGCGCTGGTGGCGTCGCCCGCCACGCTGCGCACGGTGCTGCAGCTGGCGGCCGAGAACCAGGTGCCGGAAGGCGGCCTGCTGCTGCTGGCGCCCGCCGGCGGCGAGGTGGCCGTGCTGGCCGAGCTGTCCGCCGTCGAGGCCCGCGTGGCCGCCCAGGACCAGGACTTGGGGCGCGCGGAGCGGGAGGAACTGGCGCGCTACGAGGCCATGACCCTGGAGCAGCGCCGCGACTTCTGGCAGGAGCAGTTCGCGCGCTGCATCAAGTGCTACGCCTGCCGCGCCGCCTGCCCCCTCTGCTATTGCGCGCGCTGCACGGTGGAGTGCAACCAGCCGCAGTGGATCCCGGTGCCGGCCCACGACCTGGGCAACCTGGAGTGGAACGTCATGCGCGCCATGCACCTGGCCGGCCGCTGCGTCGACTGCGGCGACTGCAGCCGCGCCTGCCCGGCCGGCATCCCCCTGCACCTGCTCAACCGCCGGCTGATCGCCGTGGTGCGCGAGAGCTTCGCCGTCCAGGCCGGCCGGTCCGCCAAGTCCGACAACGCGCTGTCTACGTTCAAGCCCGACGACCCCGAGGACTTCATCAGGTGAGCGACATGGACAACGAGCTGCGATCGATCGACCGCGAGGGGCTGGCGACGCTGTTCTCCCGCTGGCGCGCCGGCGGCCGGCGCATCCTGGCGCCGCGCCGGAGCGGCGAGCGCACCGACTTCGCCGAGGTGCAGGCGCCCGGCGAGGCCTGCCTCGAGCCGGTGCAGACCGCCCAGTCGGCCAAGGCCGCCGTCCTGCCCCGGGTGGAGGAGATCTTCGCCTTCCGCCGCCGCGACGGCCAGGTCGAGCTGCGCGAGCGCGACCTGGCCTCCCTGCCGGCGACGGTGCTGTTCGGCGTCCGCCCCTGCGACGCCGCCGCCCTGGCCGGGCTGGCCGCCATCCTGAACTGGGACACGGCCGACCGCCTGTTCTCGGCGCGGCGGGAGAAGCTGGCCGTCGTCGCCGTCAGCTGCGCGCGCAGCGACGAGCACTGCTTCTGCACCTCGGTGGGCGGCGGACCCGGCGCCCGCGCCGGCAGCGACCTGCTGCTGACCGAGCTGGAAGGCGGCGACTACCTGGTCGAGACCGTCAGCGCCCGCGGCAGCGCCATGCTGGCTGGCGCCGAGGACCTGCTGCGGCCCGCCGCGGGCCGCGAGAAGGAAAAGGAGGCCCGCCTGGCCAGGGTGGAGACGCGCTTCGACCCGCAGCGCGTCCGCTCGGCGCTGGCGGCCCTCTTCGACGACGAGTCCTTCTGGGCGGAGCAGTCGCTGCGCTGCCTGGGCTGCGGCGCCTGCGCCTACGTCTGCCC
>DAHVOV010000294.1 GCA_027318645.1 Candidatus Aminicenantota bacterium | reverse complement strand
GCGTGTAGTCCTTCACCCGGTACAGCTCCATGGCGCTGGTGCGCTTGGAGAGGATGCCGCTGCTGACGCGGATCCGCTCGCTGGTGATCTCGTAGCGCAAGCAGCGCACGACGAGCCAGCGGTAGAAGGCATAGGCCAGCGGCGCCAGGGCGACGATGAAGGCCGCCGCGAGCGCGACCGGCCCCAGGGGCTCCAGCTTGGGCCAGAGCAGGACCAGCGCCGTGGCGGCCGCGGCGAAGACGAGGAAACAAGCCAGAAAAATGCCGAAATTGATCAGCTGCGACGAGCTTCCGGACCAGACCGCCTTCTCCTCCATGGATCGACCTCCGTGTTCCCGCGATGATTTCGGTCAGAGACCGCCACGATAGCACATCCGCGGCGAAATTGGAACGGCCCCCTGCGGCTCAGGCCTCCCTCCCGGCGTTGGCGGCCGGGCGCCAGGCCGCGAACAGGAGCAGCGCCAGGAAGGCCAAGCGGGCCGTCGCCAGGGAAGCGCCAGCCAGGCGGGGATGCCCCTGGCGCCAGTTCGCAAGGATACGGCGGGCCCGCTCCCCGAGCCAGGGCAGCAGGGGAACGCTGCCGGCCAGCGCCACGGCCGCGGCGGCGAGCACTTCCCGGTCGACGAAGAGCGCGGGGAAATAGAGGGCGCCGCTGCCCCGGCCCAGGCCCAGCAGGGCCCGGAGGAAGGCGCCGGCATAGGCCGGAGTGGGGGAGCGGAAGAGCACCCAGCCGCCGGCGACGGCCAGCATGGCATAGAGATGGCCCCAGAACCGCGCCGCGCGCTTCAGGCGCTTCTCCCAGCCGAGGTGCTCCAGGAGCATGAAGGCGGCGTGGTACAGACCCCACAGGGCGAAGCCCCAGCCGGCGCCGTTCCAGAGGCCGCACAGCAGCATGGTCAGGGTGGTGGCCCCGGCGTAGGACCAGCTCTCCGCGCGCACGCCCAGGTAGCGCTCCCGCGGCAGTCGGCCGAGGATGCGGTAGGCGAGGGGCAGGAAGACATAATCGCGGAACCACTGGGAGAGGGTGATGTGCCAGCGCGACCAGAATTCCCGCACCGAGCGCGCCCAGTAGGGATGGCGGAAGTTCTCCGGCAGGTCGAACCCGAAGATGGCGCCGAGGCCGATGGCCATGTCGCTGTAGCCGGAGAAGTCGAAGTAGATCTGCAGGGCGAAGGCGGCCAGGCCGATCCAGGCCAGGCCCAGGTCCAGCTCCCCGGCGGGCAGCGAGAAGACGCCGTTGGCCGCCCGGGCCAGCGCGTCGGCGACCAGCACCTTCTTGCCCAGCCCCAGGACGAAGCGGCGCATGCCGGTGCGCAGGCGCGCCGCCGTCACCCCGGCGCCCGCCTCCATCTCGGCGAAGCGGCGGAAGGGGACCAGCGGCCCGGTCAGCAGCTTGGGGAAGAACGTGATGTACAGGGCGATGCTGCCCAGCCGCGGCCGCCCGGCGCCCGCTGCGGCGCGGCGGCAGTCGACCAGGCAGGAGACGGCCGAGAACAGGAAGAACGAGATCCCCAGCGGCAGGTGGATCGGCCGCAGGCGCAGCGGCGGCCGGGAGAAGAGGGCGCGCAGCGAGTTGACGTTGGCGGCCAGGAAGCCGCCGTACTTGAAGTAGGCCAGCAGGAGCAGCAGCAGAGCCAAAGTCAGGGCAAAGCCGGCCCGGCCGGCCCGCTCGCCGCGGCCGAAGCCGCGTCCCGCCAGGAAAAGGGCCAGGACCACCACGGGCAGGATGGCGGCGTACGGCCCCTCGCTCCAGTAGTAGAGGAACAGGCTGGCGGCGACGAGGAAGGCCGGCCGCAGCCGGGCCGGCGTCAGCAGGAAGAACGCCAGCGCCAGCGGCAGCACCAGGAACAGGAATGCGTAGGAGTTGAACGCCATGCCGTTTGCCGAGACAAGAGTCTAGCACAAACGGCCGGCCGGCAGAAGCGCGCCGGCTAGGCGACGGCGGGCGCCGCTCCCGGCCTCACTCGTAGCGCAGGGCCTCGATGGGGTTGAGCGCCGCCGCCTTGCGCGCCGGGTAGTAGCCGAAGAAGATGCCGACGGCGCCGGCGAACCCGAACGACAGCAGCACGTTCAGCGGCGCGATGACCGTGTTCCAGTCGGTGGCCAGGTTGACGATCCAGGTGGCCAGGAAGCCGATCAGCACGCCGATCAGGCCGCCGGAGAGGCTGAGCACCACCGCCTCGATGAGGAACTGCACCAGGATGTCGCGGCCGCGGGCGCCGATGGCCATGCGGATGCCGATCTCGTGGGTGCGCTCGGTGACCGAGACCAGCATGATGTTCATGATGCCGATGCCGCCCACCAGCAGCGAGATGCTGGCGATGGAGGCCAGCAGCATGGTCAGCACGTTGGAGGTCTCCTGGGCGGTGGCGGCGATGTCGGTCTGGTTGCGCACGGTGAAGTCGTCGTCGGCGCCCTCGGGGATCCTGTGCGCCTCGCGCATGATGGAGGTGAGCTCGGCCTGGGCCTGCTCCATCTGCCCGAGCGAGGCGGCGCGCACCAGGATCTGGTGGATGTGCTCGTGCCCGCTGACGCCGCTGAGGCGGTAGAGGACGGTCGAATAGGGGGCGATCAGCAGGTCGTCCTGGTCCTGGCCGAAGGCGCCCTGCCCCTTTTCCTTGAGGACGCCGATGATCTTGAAGGGGACGTTGCGCACGCGCAGCTGCTGGCCGACCGGGTCCTCGTTGGCGAACAGGTTCTTGACGATGGTCTGGCCGACGACGCAGACCTTGTTCTGGGCGCGGACGTCGGTGTTGCTGAAGAACTCGCCGGCGCTCAGGGGCCAGTCGCGGATCTCCAGGTACTGCTCGGACACGCCCCAGACGCTCGTGCTCCAGTTGCCGCTGCCGCCGATGATCTGGGCGCCGGAGCGCACCATCGGCGAGACGGCCAGCGCCAGGGTGGCGTTCCGGCGGATGCGCTCCACGTCGTCCAGCGTCAGCTGCACCCCCTGGTCGGGCCCCATGTGCACGCCGCGCGACTGCATGGAGCCGGGGAAGATGGTGATCAGGTTGGTGCCCATGCTGGAGATCTGGTCCTGGATGCGCTTCTCGGCGCCCTTGCCGATGGCCACCATGACGATGACGGCGGCGACGCCGATGATGATGCCCAGCATGGTGAGCAGGGTGCGCATCTTGTTCTTGACGATGGACTTGAAGGCCACCTTGATCAGGTTCTTCCATTTCATGGGCGTTCTCCCAGGCCGCCGGCCGGCCAGCGGCCCGTGCCCAGGTCGGCGCCGGCGTCGCGGCGGCCGGCCACCGCCAGGTCGCGGATGATGCGGCCGTCGCGGAACTCGATGATGCGCTTGCAGTAGTCGGCGATGTCGTGCTCGTGGGTCACCAGGATGAGGGTGATGCCCTGGCGGTTGAGCTCCTGGAAGGTGGCCATGATCTCGATGCTGGTGCGCGTGTCGAGGTTGCCGGTGGGCTCGTCGGCCAGGACGATGGCCGGCTGGTTGACCAGGGCGCGGGCGATGGCCACCCGCTGCTGCTGGCCGCCGGAGAGCTGGTTGGGGAAGTGGTGCATGCGCTCGGCCAGGCCGACGCGCTCCAGCGCCCGGCGCGTCGCCGCCGCCGGGTCGCCGTCCTCCGGGCGCCGCGAGTACAGCAGCGGCAGCTCGACGTTCTCGAAGGCGGTGGTGCGCGACAGCAGGTTGAAGCCCTGGAACACGAAGCCGATCTTGCGGTTGCGGATGTCGGCCAGCTGGTCGCGGTCCAGCTCGTTGGCGTGGATGCCGTCGAGGTAATAGTCGCCGCTGGTCGGCTGGTCCAGGCAGCCGAGGATGTTCAGCATGGTCGACTTGCCCGAGCCCGAGGCGCCCATGATGGCCACCATTTCGCCGGGCTCGATGCGCAGGTCGATCTCCTTCAGCGCCTCGACCTGCACCTCGCCGCTGTCGTAGATCTTGCCGATGCGCTCGGTGCGGATGACGTGTTGCGGACCGTTCATGTCGCCTCCCTGGGCCGGCTCACAGGATGCGGAAGCGCGGGCCGCCGGCGGCCTGCTCCTCGGGGGTCAGGTTGACGGTCTTGATCACCTCCATGCCCTCCTTGAGCTCTTCGGAGCGGACCTCTGTCTGCTGGCCGTCGCTGATGCCCGTGCGCACCCGCGCCGCCTTCAGCGCGCCCGAGCCGTCGAGGTACCAGACCAGGGCGACGTCCTTGGGGCGATGGTTGCCGTTGCCGCCGCCGCTGCGGCCGAAGCCCGGGAACCCGCCCGTGGCCGCGGGCATCGTCCCCGCGGGGGCCGCCCCCGGGGCGCCGCCGCGCTGGGCCATGCGCTCGGCGAACTGCCGGCGCAGCACCGCGATCATGTCCTCGGTGGGCTTCAGGCGCAGGGCGGCGTTGGCCACCAGCAGGACGTCCTTGGCCTGGCCGACGATGAAGTCGATGGTGGCGGTCATGCCCGGCATCAGCAGCCCCTCGTCGTTGGCCACGTGGATGACCACCGTGTAGTTGACCACGTTGTTCACCGTGGTCGGCTCCAGGCGCACCTGGTTGACCGTGCCGCTGAACTTGCGGTCGGGGAAGGCCTGGACGGTGAAGCGCACCTCCTGGCCGCCCTTGATCTGGCCGATGTCGCCCTCGTCGACCTGGGCCAGGATCTGCATCTTCTTCAGGTCGTTGGCGATCTTGAACAGGGTGGGGGAGGAGAAGCTGGCGGCCACGGTCTGGCCGACCTCGACGGCGCGCGAGGTGATGATGCCGTCGATGGGGGCGTAGATGGAGGCGTAGCCGAGGTTGATGCGCGTCCGCTCCAGGCTCGACTGCGCCGACTTCAGCGTGGCCACGGCCAGCTCATGGCTGACCTGGGCCTGCTCCAGGTCGTTCTTGGTCTTGATGTTCTCCTTGAACAGGTACTGGATGCGGTCCAGGTCCTGCTTGGCCTGCTTCAGCTGGGCCTTGGCCTTCTCGTAGGAGGACTCGGCCTCGGAGACCGCCATCTGCAGCGAGGAGGTGTCGAGCATGGCGATCAGGTCGCCCTTCCTGACCGCCTGGTTGAAGTCGGCGTACAGCTTGGCGATGCGACCCGACACCTGGGTGCCGACCTCGACGGTGGTCACCGCGTCCAGGGTGCCGGTGGAGGAGACCACCGCCTCCAGGTCGCCGCGCTCGATCTTGGTCATGACGTAGCGCCCGGCGGCCTGTTCCCCCTTGTGGAAGAGGAGCCAGGACGCGACCGCCAGCACGATCACGACCGCCGCGGCGATGAGCCACTTTTTCCTTATGTGTCGCATGTTCACCATAGCCTCCTGGTTTCCGGCCCCTGCCGGCGCGATGGACTCCTTGCGTAAATGGCTTCTACGTCCGCCGGGCGGGAATTGTTTTTCCATGAGGGACAACACGCGGCGGCCGTCTTTCTTGCGCCGCGGCTTGATTTTTCCCTTGCCAGCGGCTATCGTGTTGGCCGGGAGGCACCATGACATGGCGTGAATTGTGGGGCGCCGAGCCCGGTCCGGTGCGGCGCGTGGAGGCGGTGGACCTGTTCCGCTTCGTCGTCCTGTTCTTCATGATCCAGGGGCACCTGTTCCGCGCCTACCTGCTGCCGGCGATCCGCCAGCTGCCCTGGTACAAGGTCCACGAGGTGCTGCACGGCTTCGTCGCCCCCGGCTTCCTCTTCGCCGCCGGCTTCGCCGCCTTCCTCTCCTTCCACAACAAGCGCCAGAACTACATCCGCCTGGACGGGGCCTTCTTCCAGCGCCTGCGCCGCATCCTCTTCGTCATCGCCGTCGGCTACTGGATCCACCTGCCCTTCTTTTCCCTGCGCAAGACCTGGCAGGCCGTCCGCCTGGGTACGCCCCAGGCCGCTGATTTCTTGAGCGTCAACATCCTGCAGTGCATCGGCATCGGGCTGTTGCTCTTTACCCTGCTGGCGGTGCTGCTGAAGAACGAAAAGGCGGTCGTGACCGTCTCCGCGCTGGCCGGGGCGTTGTTTTTCCTGCTGGCCGGCGCGATGCAGTCGGTCCATCTTCACCCCGCGATCGACCCGTTCCTGAATTACAACCCCCTTTTCCGCTCCCCGGACGGCGCGCGCGCCATCACCTCCTATTTTCCCGTCTTCCCGTGGGTCGGCTACCTTTGCATCGGCATCGTGGCGGCGTTCGCCTATGCCCGGCTGAAAAAGGAGGCGTTCTTCGGGCTGCTCCTCGCCCTGGGCGTCCTCTTTTTCCCCTGGTTCTTCTTCCAGTCCAGTTCATCCTATTTCAAGGCCGAGCTCACCCTCGGCGGCAACCTGAACAAGACGGGCGCCATCTTCCTGCTGCTGTGCCTGAGCGGCTGGCTGCTGCGCCGCTGCGGCGGGGGTTTCCTGGACCTGCTGAAGAGGGCGGGGAGCGAATCGCTCTTCGTCTACGTGCTGCACCTGTTCATCATCTTCAATTCCTTCTTCCGCCACGGGCTGCAGCCGCGGTTCGCCGACCGGCTGAACGTGGCCCAGGCGCTGCTGCTGTTCCTGGCCCTGCAGGCCGTCGTGTTCGCCCTGTCGCTGCTGTACCACTGGCTGAAGACGGAGCGGCCGCGCCTCTGGCGCTGGGGCTTCAACCTGTTCTGGGCCGCCTTTCTGGCGATGTTCGTCCTGCGCCCCCATTGAGCGCGTCGGGTTTGGCGTTGCCGGGCGAAGGTGATATAATAGGCCGTTTTTGGAGGTGGCGATGAACCTGGTCCGCTTCGGCGATCCCGGCCGCTCCGGCGCCGGCCGCGTCCCCGCTCCCGGCGGGGCCGGCTGACGGCGGCTTCGAGCCCAGGCGCCCGCGGGCACGCTGCGCTCCCCATGAAGCGAAAAGAGATCGTCCTGATAAAGGAAACCAAGCAGAACGAGTTCGTGCCCAAGATCATGGACCACATCGCCCCCTTCCTCTCCCTGCATGCCGGCGACCGCGTGGCCATCAAGATCAACCTGTCGGGGGCCAAGGAGATCTACGCCAACACCCACTACGAGACGGTGGAGTCGCTGATCCGCTACCTGCGCGAGCGCTTCGCCGTGGGCGCGATCACCATCATCGAGGGCTCCGACGGCGCCTTCTTCTCCGCCAAGACCACCTGGGACATCTTCTACAAGTTCAAGTACAAGGAGGTGGAGATGAAGGGGGCGCAGCTCTGCAACCTCGACGAGCTGGCCCACGACCAGGAGCTGACGGTGGAGACCGTCAGCGGCCCGCAGGCGGTGCAGTTCTGCCGCTTCCCCGCCGACTACCTCATCTCGGTGGTGCCGCCCAAGACGCACAACATCTTCCCGGTCTCCCTGTCCATCCCCAACTTGGTGGGCTTCGTCAAGCCCGAGCAGCGGGTGCTGATGTTCGGCGCCTCGGCCCAGGAGATGAAGCGCATCAACTTCTCCCAGAGCGAGAAGTATTTCCAGCTGGTGCGCCACGCCAACCGCAATTTCGTCGCCCTGCTCAAGCGCATCACCCCCTCGCTGGTGCTCATCGACGGGCTGTACGGCATGGAGGGCAAGGGCCCGATCAAGGGCAGCCCGGTGTTCCACGGCTTCGCCATCGCCAGCGAGGACGCCGTGGCCGCCGACGCGCTGGCCACCCACGTCATGGGCTTCAGCCCCGACGACGTCCCCTACCTGGAGATGGCCTTCCACGAGGGGCTGGGCAACAACCGCTGGCAGAACGTCATCGGCATCGACCCGCAGATGGTGAAGTTCCCCTACCGGCCCCACCCCCTGTTCCAGCGCCAGCGCAAGTACCGCGAGCGCCAGCGGGGCGACGGCCCGGCCTCCCCGCCGACCCATGAAGGAAGCCCTGCGGCAGCGGATTAAGGCGCTGAAGAGCGGCGCGCTGTCCGAGCGCGAGCTCCTCGCCTACCTGGGCAACCTGCCCTTCAGCGACGAGCGGCATCTCAAGCTGGATTTCCACCGCCGCCTGCGCCGCGGCATCCCCGAGGCGATCTTCGGGGAGGGCAAGAGCCTGGAGCAGCTGCGGCGCATCGTGCGCAAGTTCGCCGCCATGGGCGAGGAGCTGCTCGTCACCCGCGTCGACGCCGAGCGCTTCGCCGCCCTAAAGGCCGACTTCCCCTTCCTGCGCTACCACGCCGCCGCCCGCATCGTCACCCGCGACCACGGGCCGCGGCCGCTGAACCCCGGCCGCGTGCTGGTGCTGTCGGCCGGCGCCTCCGACGAGCGGGTCGCCGAGGAGGCCTACGTCTCCTCGCTCTACCTGGGCAACCGCACCGACAAGGAGTACGACGTGGGCGTCGCCTGCCTGGCCCGCGTCCTGGGCCTGCGCGCCCGCTTCAACCGCGCCACGGTGATCATCGCCGTCGCCGGCATGGAGGGGGCGCTGCCGTCGGTCGTCGCCGGACTCACCTCCACGCCGGTCATCGCCGTCCCCACGGCGGTGGGCTACGGCGCCAACTTCGGCGGGCTGTCGGCGCTGCTGTCGATGCTCAACTCCTGCGCCGGCGGCATCTCGGTGGTCAACATCGACAACAGCTTCGGCGCCGCCTACCAGGCGACGCTGATCAGCCGCAAGCTCTGCGCACGACGCCGCTGAGGCGGGCGATGCCAGCGGCGTGCGTGCCGGGCCAGTACAGCTTCCCGCAGCGAGCGCAGCCCTGGAAGGCCTCCTGGGTGCGGAAGACGTAGGGCGGGACCCGCCCGCTGGCCTTTTCCTTCTCCAGCGGCAGCAGCTCGCCGTTGCAGAGCGAGCAGCGGCAGGGCAGGAAAAAGCGGCCGAGACCGAAGGCGGCGGCGATCTCCTCCAGCTGCTGGAGCGGGCGCACGGCCCGGACCAGGCGGCTGGTTCCCGCGGGCATCGACTCGTGCAGCGCCACGTCCTTGGTCAGCAGGATGCGCGCTTCCGCCCGGCACAGGTCCCGCAGTTCGGGGTCGCCGGCATGGTTGTCGTAGAAGGTGTCGAAGCCCAGCATGCGCAGCCAGCGGGCGGTGCGCCCGAGCATCACGTCGCAGGCGAAGCGCGGAGGCTGGATCATGAAAAACGGGGGCTGGGCCCACGGCGTACGGCGCACGGCGGACGGCGGAGGCGCTGACACGAACAAGTTGTGTTAGTGTTAGTGTTAGTGTTAGGAACAGCAAAGGACGAACAATTGCCGTTTCTCATCTTCTACTTCGCAGATCTCCGTTGAGCGGGCATTGCAGCGCGCTCCATTTTCTTCGACCTTGCAGAATTGAGCAACTGCCTTGAGTTCGTGAAGCTCCCAAGCAAAGGGCTTTGGTTACGTCGAACGTCGAACCTCGAACGTCGAACCTCGAACGTCGAACCTTACAGCTCTCTGAGGACACTCTTCCAAACCATTCGCCGTACGCCGCATGCCAAGCCCGAGAATTTCAATATTCCTTGTCGCTGCTGGCGCGCACCGCGCGGTTGTGCGCCCAGCTGCGCACCTTCTTGATCTGCTCCTCCATGGTGGTGGCCAGGGGCACCGAGGAGCCGAAGATGACGAACAGGTCGTCCTCCTTGAGCTTGCGGTTGTCGGCGAAGGCCTCGTACATGCCCGAGATGATGACCTGCTCGATCTCGGAGCCCGACCAGTTCTTGGTGATCTGCGCCAGCTGCGGGACGTTGAAGTCGCCCAGGTCGTTGCCGCGCTTGCGCAGGTGGATGCGGAAGATCTCCTCGCGCTCGCGGCGCGTCGGCAGGTCGATGAAGAAGATCTGGTCGAAGCGGCCGCGGCGCAGGAGCTCGGCCGGCAGCAGGTCGATGCGGTTGGCGGTGGCGGCGATGAAGATCTCCGAGGTGTGCTCCTGCATCCAGGTCAGGAAGTAGCCCAGGATGCGCGAGGAGGAGCTGTCCGTGGTCTTGTCGCTGATGCCGCTCTCGATCTCGTCGATCCAGAGGATGGCCGGGGCCACCGAGTCCATGGTCTTCAGCGAGCGGGCGAAGACGTCCTCGGGGGGGCCGGCGATGCCGGAGTAGACCAGGTTCATGTCCATGCGGAACAGGGGCAGGTTCCACTGGGTGGCGATGATCTTGGAGGCCAGGCTCTTGCCGCAGCCGGTGACGCCCATGGTCAGGATGCCCTTGGGCTTGTCCAGGCCGAATTCGCGCGCCTCCTTGGAGAAGGCCTTGCGCCGCTTGAGCAGCCAGTCCTTCAGCCGGTCCAGGCCGCCCATGTCCTCCATGGTCAGCGAATGGGTGAAGAACTCCAGGACGTTCTCCTTGAGGATCAGCTGCTTCTTCTCGTAGTGTATCTTCTCGATCAGCGCCGGGTGGATGCGCGGCTGCCCCTGGAAGGCCTTCATGTAGGCCTTGGTGGCCTCATCCAGGGTCAGCCCCTGCACGGCGGTGACGAAGCTGCGTTTCTCCTCGGGGGCGAGCTGCACCTGGGCGCCGGCCCGGACCAGCGACTCCAGGAAGCGGCTGAACAGCCCGTCCAGCTCCTCGTAGTCCGGCAGGTCGAAGGGAACGATGTCGACCTCCTTCTTCAGGCTCGCCGGCAGCGAGTCGTCGGGAGAGAGCAGGAAGAGGAACTTGCGGCTGCCCTTGAACTGCAGGTAGCACTCGCGCACCTGGCGCACCAGGTCCAGGGAGTCGCGCAGCCGCGGCGTCAGGTCCTTGAAGACGAAGAAGGCCGGCTCGGCGCAGTCCAGGGCGGCGTCCAGCGCCCGCTGCGGCGACAGGCTGTCGGGGAGGGGCGTTTCGCCGCGGCTGAGGCCGTTGCGGCTGTCCCACGAGTAGTAGTTCTGGTTCTTCAGCGTCTGCTGGCCGAGCTTCTTCAGGAAGCCCTCGACGCGCTTCTCCTCGAAGGAGACGATCTGCACGATCGGCTGGCCGGCGAGCAGCGAGTCCTTGATGCGGCTGAGCGAGGCGTTCATTCGCGGACCTCCAGCAGCGCCAGGTCGGCGACCTCGCCGAACTTGAAGGTGAGGCCGCTGACGGACGGGCGCAGGGCGACGAAGTTGGCGTAGTAGTACAGCGGCACGTAGAGCGCCTCGCGCTCGAGCTCGGCGGCGATCCAGGCCAGGGAGCGCGTCTCGCTGACCGTGTCGGCGCCGGGCAGGGTGGCAACGCGCGAGCGCACCGCCGGCAGCGAAAAGCCGCGGATGTTGTAGTAGCCGCCGGGCTCGACAAGGTGCGAGAGGAAATGGTAGGCGGCGGGGTAGTCGAGGGTGCCGCCCAGGATGACGCTGGCGCCGGTGCGGTAGACGTCGCGCGTGAAGTAGGCGTAGGGGTCGTCCACGGTGACGACGCGGACGTCGATGTCGAAGCGGGCCAGCTCGCGGCGGATGAACTCGCCCACCTGGCCGCGCTTGCTGTTGGCCACGGTCAGCAGGTCGATGGCGATGCGGCCCGGGGGCAGCTGGGCGCGCAGGGCGGCGGCCCGGGAGTAGTCCAGGCGGTAGTAGGGATTTTGCCCCAGCAGGCCGAAGGGCATCAGCGAATGGGCGGGGAGCGCCTGGTTGCGGAAGATCTCGCGCACCAGCCGCTCGCGGTCGATGGCGGTATAGATCAGCTGGCGCAGCGCCGGGCGGCGCAGCCACTCGTTCCCGGCCGGGTTCAGGACGAGGAAATTGAGGGTGGTGGGCGCCGAGTTGAAGATGTGCCGGCCGCCGCGAAGCGCCAGCTGCTCCAGCTCGTCGTTGGTGACGAACACCAGGTCGAAGGGGACGGAGGCGGCGCTGCCGCTCTCGCCGCCGCCGTTGGTGGTGTAGAAGTCGATGGCCGCGACGTTACCGCTGGGGGCGAAATACCCGGGATCGCGCTCCAGGCGGAAGACCCGGTACGAGCGCCCGCCTTCGGTCCGCTCCTCGCTGCCGGCCAGGCGGAAGGGGCCGGTGCCGATCGGCCGGCCGCGGAACTTCTCCTCGGTCCGGCCGGCCAGGCCCCGGGGAAGGACGGCGGTGTATTCGGCGGCCAGGAAGGGGAGGAAATACTTGAATTCCGAGGCCAGGCGAACCTGGACGGTGTGGTCGTCCAGGATGCGCAGGCCGCTCACGCCCGGGGCGGCGCCGGCCAGGAACTCGGCGCTGCCCTCGATGGACTGCATCTCGACGTAGCGGCCGCGGGTCTTGGCCATGAGGTTTTCCAGGGTGAAGACCACGTCGGCGGCGGTGAAGGGCCGGCCGTCGTGGAAGCGCACGCCGCGGCGCAGGTGGAAGGTGTAGACGCGGTGGTCGGCGGAGACCTCCCAGCTCTGGGCGAGCTCGGGGGCCAGGCGGCCCCGGTGGTCGGCGTAGACCAGGTTGCTGAAGATGGCGTCGGTGAGCTGCCCGTCGGCGTAATGGATGCCCTCATAGGGCAGCAGTGAGACCGGCCGGGGGACGATGACGGCCTTCAGGCGGTAGGAGCGCGGCCGGCCGGCGCCGTCGCGGTCCTTGCCGCGGGAGCAGCCGGCGGCCAGGAGCGCCGGCAGGGCCAGGAGCAGCAGAACACGGGCGCGCGTGCGGGGTGCCATGGTCCGTTCACACCCTGAAGTTGAGGGCCTTCTCCACGATGGCGAACTCGGCGGGGAGCATGCCGCCCACTTCGCCGTCGTACTCGATGTTGACCTCGTCGGCGGACTCGACGCGGATGGTCTTGGCCCTGACGATGCGCACCTTGGGATGGCGGGCGATCGTCCCCGCGTACAGGCGGCGCGAGTTGGCCACGATCTCCAGCCGGCCCATCGGCTCGACCAGCACCAGGTCGAGCCAGCCGTCGTCGGGCTCGGCGTCGGGGGCGATCACCATGCCGCCGCCGAAGATGCGGCCGTTGGCCACGGCGCCGATCAGGTATTCGCCCGTCCGTTCCGGGCCGCCGTCGACGGACAGGCGCACGCGCTTGCTGCGGTAGTTCATGATGGTCGACAGCAGCCCGCGGTAGTAGGTGAGGGCGCCGCGTTTGGTCGGGCCGACGGCGGCGACGTTGCGGATGACCTCCGCGCCCAGGCCGAAGTCGGCGACGTTGATGAAGTGCTGGGTGCGCGCCTCCGCCGCCGCCGGCCCGCCGTAGGTGATGCGTCCCAGGTCGATGCGGCGGTTGCGGGCGTTCTTGATGCGCGCCGCCGACTTCTCGAAGTCGCCGGGCACCTTCATGAAGCGGATGAAGTCGGAGCCGGTCCCCGAGGGGATGATGCCCACGGCGGCCTCGTCGTTGATGGCCCGCCCCGAGCGGGCATGGAAGAAGCCGCTGCTGATCTCGTTGAGCGTGCCGTCGCCGCCGACGCCGATGAGCAGGTCGAAGCCGTCGCCCAGCAGCTGGCGGGCCAGCTCCGTCGCCTGGCGCGGCTTCTCGGTGAAGCTGTACTTGAACTCGCGGAAATGCGAGCGGATGGCCTCCTTGATGGTCTCCCAGCGCCGGCCGGTGCGGCCGCGGGCCGAGGAGGGGTTGACGATGACGTGGACCTTGTTATTCATGGGCTTCGGGCGCGGCGGGACGCAGGAGCCGGCGGGCGGCCAGGCCGGCCAGGGCGCCGGCGGCGATGGCCAGCAACACGAACAGCCCGATGGCCAGGGCCATCATGGCCTTGAACGGGCCGGCGGCCAGGGCGGCGGCCTGCTCGTCGGCCAGGGCCGGCGCCACGGCCCGCGCCGTCTCGATCATGCGCTCCAGCCTCTCGGGGTCGAGGCCGGCGATGGAGATGGCGCCCAGCAGGGCGAAGATGCCCCCGGCGCACAGGCCGCTCAGCGCGCCGGCCAGCGCGGCATCGCCGCGGCGCAGCGACGCCTGGCGGCGATAGAGCAGGTGGATGGTCAGCCCGGCGCCCAGCACGATCCAGGTCATGAAGAAGAGGTTCAGCAGGTTCAGCCCGGGGAAGACCGAGAGAATGCCGGCGGCGCCGCCGCCGATCAGCACGCTCCTGCCCAGTCCCTCGAGCGGTTCGGCGCTGCGTTCGGCCAACGGTCGTCCCTAGTGGATCACTTCGAAGCTGCCGCCGATCTCGGCCGGCAGCGTGTCGGTGATGATGGTCTTGCCGTCGGGGGTGGTGTACTTGTAGATCTTGGTGCGCGGCCGCGCCGTCGGCCCGTCGGGCGCGCTCAGGCCCATCAGCGACATGACGCGGCGGATGTAGTTCTGCGTCTCGCGGTAGGGGGGCACGCCCTTGTACTTGCTCACCGCCTCCTCGCCGGCGTTGTAGGCGGCCAGCGTCAGCGGGAGGTTGCCCTGGTATTTCTCGTACAGGTACTTCAGGTGCTTCACGCCGGCCTCGATGTTCTCGTGGGCGTCGTAGCGGTTGATCACCCCGTACTGCCGGGCCGTGTCGCGCATCAGCTGCATGATGCCCACCGCCCCCTTGGGCGAAACGGCGAAGGGGTTGAAGCTCGATTCGGCCCGGGCCACGGCGATGACCAGGTCCTGGCGCAGGTCGTGCTTGGCGGTCAGGTCCTCGATCTTCTCCTTGTAGTGCAGGGGGATGGCGGTGGAGCGCGGCGCCAGGGACAGGGCGACGGAAAGGTTGTCCAGGCCGCCGCGGTCCAGGGTGTTGGAGAGGACGATATGGCCGTTCTTGTCCTGGCGGACGACCAGCCCGGCGAACAGGACGCCGCCGGCGAGCCAGGCGCTGCAGAACACGATGAGCCTAGGCTTCATGGCCCTCCTGCAGGACGCGGCCGATGCGCTCCTTCAGCCCGTCGGGATCGGCGATGGGGTCGCCGCCCGCCTGGGCGAAGTCGCCGCGGCCGCCGCCCTTGCCGTGGATCAGGGGAGCGACCCGCTGGATGATTGTATTCGCCTGGAAGCGGGCTGTCAAGTCCTTGCTGACCGCGGCCACGACCAGCGAACGGCCGTCCACGTTGCTGAACAGCACCGCCACCCCGCGGCTGCGCTGGCGGACCTCGTCGGCCAGGGCGCTCAGGGCGTCGCGGCCGGCGGCGGCGACGTGGGCGATGACCACCGGCACGCCGGCGATGGGCTGCGCCTCGCGCGCCAGGGCGTCGGCGTCGGCGGCCGGGGCGCCGCCGGCGGCCTTCTTGGCCTTCTTTTCTCCCTCGCGGGCGCGCGCCTCCAGCCCCTTCAGGAACTCCAGCAGCCCGTCGGGCTTCTGGCCGAAATGGGCCAGCAGCTGCTGCAGCAGCCCCAGGCCGTGCTGGGCCTGGTCGTAGGCCGCCTCGCCGGCCAGCGCCTCGATGCGGCGGATCCCCGAGGAGATCGAGCTTTCCGCGCTGATGGTGAAGAGGCCGACCTCGCCGCTGGCCGCCAGGTGGGTGCCGCCGCACAGCTCGCTGGAGAAATCGCCCATGGTGACCACGCGCACCGTGTCGCCGTACTTCTCCTCGAAGATGGCCATGGCGCCGGAGCGCACCGCCTCCTCGTAGGGCTGGACGCGCAGGCTCACCGGCAGGTTCGCGCGCACCTTCTCGTTGACGGTGCGCTCGACCGCGCGCAGCTCGTCGGCGCTCAGCGGCGCGAAGTGGGTGAAGTCGAAGCGCAGCTTGTCGGGGCCGACCCGCGAGCCGGCCTGCTTGACGTGCAGCCCCAGCACCTCGCGCAGCGCGGCGTGCAGCATGTGGGTGGCGGTGTGGTGGACGGCGGTCCGCTGCCGGCGCGGCCCGTCCACCTCCAGGCGCACGGCGTCGCCGGGGCGCAGCGTCCCCTCGTGCACCTGCGCCTCGTGCAGCACCGCGCCGCCGGCGGCCTTCTTGGCGTCGCGGACGCTGAAGTAGGCCTCGTCGCCGCGGCCGCGGCCGCTGTCGCCGACCTGGCCGCCGCTCTCGGCGTAGAAGGGGGTGCGGTCGAAGACCAGGACGCCCTTCTGCCCGGCGGCCAGCGCCGTCGCCGGCCGGCCGTCCACCCAGACCGCCTGCAGCACGGCGTCGGCCTCCAGCTCCTCGTAGCCCACGAACTCGCTGGCGAAGCGCTCGATCCCCGGCAGGGCGGCGGTCTCGCGGCGCTTCTCCTGCAGGCTGAGGCGCGAGCGCTCCTTCTGCTCCTGCAGGGCGAGCTGGAAGCCGTCGACGTCGACGCCCAGCCCCTTCTCCATGGCCAGGTCGCGAGCGAAGTCCAGGGGGAAGCCGTAGGTGTCCGACAGGCGGAACAGCTCCGCGCCCGACAGCCGCTCGCGCTTCTCGGCCACGGCGGCCTGCAGCAGGTCGTCGAACAGGCGCAGGCCGTTGGCCAGGGTGCGGTGGAAGCGCTCCTCCTCGCCGGCGATCACCCGGGCGATGAAGTCGCGGCTGGGCTCGAGCTCGGGGTAGAAGGGCTTCATCACCTCCACCACCCGGCCGCTGAGGCGGTGCAGGAAGGTCCCCTGCAGCCCCAGCGCCTTGCCGTGGCGCACGGCTCGGCGCAGCAGGCGGCGCAGCACGTAGCCGCGCCCCTCGTTGGCCGGCATGATGCCGTCGGCCAGCAGGAAGGTCAGGGCGCGCACGTGGTCGGCCACCACGTTCAGGTCGACCTGCAGCGCCGGGTCCTCGCGGTCGACCCCCGCCAGCTCGGCGGCGCGCTCGATGATCGGTGCGAACAGGTCGGTGCGGTAGTTGCTGCGCACGCCCTGCAGCACGGCCGCCAGGCGCTCCATGCCCATGCCGGTGTCGATGGAGGGGGCGGGCAGGGGGGTGAGGGCGCCGTCCCGGCCGCGGCTGAACTGCATGAACACCAGGTTCCATATCTCGACGAAGCGGCGGTTGCCGTCGGCCAGCTCCGCCGGCCCGAACTCCGGCCCGCGGTCGTAGTGGATCTCCGAGCAGGGGCCGCAGGGGCCGGTGTCGCCCATCTGCCAGAAGTTGTCCTTCTCGCCCAGGCGGCGGATGCGCGCCGGCGGCACGCCGATGCGCTCCTCCCAGATGCGCCAGGCCTCGTCGTCGTCGCGGAAGACGGTGACCCACAGGCGCTCCGGCGCCAGCCCGTAATGACGCGTCAGCAGCTCCCAGGCGAAGGCGCAGGCCGGCTCCTTGAAGTAGTCGCCGAAGGAGAAGTTGCCCAGCATCTCGAAGAAGGTATGGTGGAAGTCGGTGCGGCCGACCTCGTCGAAGTCGTTGTGCTTGCCCGAGACGCGCATGCACTTCTGGATGGTGACGGCGCGGCGGTAGTCGCGCGCCTCCTCGCGCAGGAAGACCCCCTTGAACTGGTTCATGCCGGCGTTGGTGAACAGCAGGGTGGGGTCCTTGGCCGGGACCAGCGGCGAGGAGAGGACGCGCTGGTGCCCCTGTTTCTGGAAGTAGTCGTAGAAGATGCGGCGGATCTCGGCGTTGGCGATCATCAGTCGATTTCCAGCAGGTTGTGGTCGCGGGTGGTGTCCTCGGGCATCTTGTCGGGGGCGCCGCCGCCGATCTCCGACATGCGCCGCTCCATCTCCTCCATCGACATGTCCTTGGCGCTCTGCACGCCGATCTTCTTCAGCTTGAACTCGTCGGGGTTGCTGGCCCACTTCAGCGCCTCGTCGAAGGAGATGAAGTTCCGCTCGTAGAGGAAGTAGAGCGACTGGTCGAAGGTCTGCATGCCGTACTGCGAGATGCCCTGGGCGATGGACTCCTTGATCAGCTTCGTCTTCTCGGGGGTGATGATGCAGTCCTGGATGAACGGCGTGCTGATGAGGATCTCCACCGCCGGCACGCGCCCCTTCTCGTCGGAGCGCGGCAGCAGGCGCATGGAGATGATGGCCTTGAGCACGGCCGCCAGCTGGATGCGGATCTGCTTCTGGTGGTGGGGCGGGAACATGGAGATGATGCGGTTGACCGTCTCGGGCGCGTCGAGGGTGTGCAGGGTGGAGAGCACCAGGTGGCCGGTCTCGGCGGCCAGCAGGGCGGTCTCGATGGTCTCCAGGTCGCGCATCTCGCCGACCAGGATGACGTCGGGGTCCTGGCGCAGGGCGCTGCGCAGCGCCTTGGCGAAGTCGTTGGTGTCCGAGCCCACCTCGCGCTGGTTGATGATGGACTTCTTGTCGCGGTGCAGGTACTCGATGGGGTCCTCGATGGTGACGATGTGCTCGATGCGGTGGATGTTGATGTAGTCGATCATGGCCGCCAGCGAGGTGGACTTGCCGCTGCCGGTCGTCCCGGTCACCAGGACGAGGCCGCGCATCTCCTGCGAGATCTTCTCCAGGATCATCGGCAGGTTGAGGTCGGAGATGCTCTTGATCTGGGTGGGAATGACGCGCAGCACCATGCCCACGGCGCCGCGCTGGTAGAAGACGTTGCAGCGGAAGCGGCCGAGGCCGGGGATGCTGTAGGCCATGTCGATCTCGTGATCCTTCTTGAAGCGCTCCTTCTGCTCGCTGTTCATCATGGCGAAGGCCATGGCGATGGTGTCCTCGGGCATCAGCCGCTTCAGCTCCACCAGGGGATGCAGGATGCCGTTGATGCGGATCACCGGGTGGTTGCCCACCTTCAGGTGCAGGTCCGACGCCAACCTTTCCACGCTGATCTTCAGCAGGTCGTCGATGTTCATTTGCCCTTCCTCCGTCGGCGCCATTATACACCGCCGGCAACGCCCGTACAAGAAACATGCTATAATCGGGGCATGTCGCCGCGCCCGCTTCTGGCCGCCGCCCTGCTCCTCTCCCTGGCCGCCTGCGGCCGCCGCGCCGCCGCGCCCGCGCCGCGCCTGGAGCCGGGATCCCCCCTGGCCGGCGGCGAGGTGGTCCAGACCGGCGAGGCGTCCTGGTACGGCGGCGATTTCCACGGCCGGCGGACGGCCGACGGCGAGGTCTACGACATGCACAAGCTGACCGCCGCCCACCCCGACCTGCCCTTCCACACGCTGCTGGAGGTGGAGAACCTGGAGAACGGCCGCCGCGTCCTGGTGCGCGTCAACGACCGCGGCCCCTTCCTGAAGGGCCGCATCATCGACCTCTCCCTGAAGGCGGCGCAGAGGCTGGGCATGGCCGAGAGCGGCACCGCCCGGGTCACGCTGCGCCTGCTGCGGCGCGGCCCGACGGCGGCGCCGGCGGCCGCTCAGGCAGCGGCGGCCGCGGCGCAGGAGGCCCTGCCGCCGGCGGAGGCGCCGGCGGCCGCGGGCTGCTTCGTCCAGGCCGGGGCCTTCTCCAGCCGCGAGAACGCTGAGGAACTGCTGCTGACCGTCGAGGAGGCGCTCCCCGGCATGGGATTCCGCATCATCAGCGAGGACGGCCTGTTCAAGGTGGTATCGCCGCCCCTGGAGCCGGCCGGCGCCTGTGCCGAGGCCCTGCGCCGACTGTCGTCCTTCGGCCTGCCGGCTTTCGTGCGCTCCGCCCCCCCGGCGGGCGGGAACTGAGCCCTCCGGCTTGCAAAAACGATTTCGTTCCCTTACAATCTTTTGCATATCCCAGGCGCCGGCATAGGCCGGGGCACGGAGGCCCATTGAGGCAGGAAGGCGGGAACGAGCGGCGGGGAGGACCCCTTGGCTGAAGAGAAGGACCCACTCCGCCCCGAGCCCTCGCCCCGGCCCGAGAACGGCGCCGCCGACGCCAAGCGCATCCTGGTCGTCGACGACGACGAGACGGTGCGCGAGTCGCTCAGGGACTTCCTGGAGTTCCACGATTTCAGCGTCACCGCCGTGGATGGCGCCGCGGAGGCGCTGCGGCTCATCGCCGCCGGCGAGTTCGACCTGGTGATCTCCGACCTGGTCATGCCCAAGATGGACGGCATCGCGCTGATCAAGGCCGTGCGCGACGCCGGCAAGGACGTGCCCCTGCTGGTCATGACCGGCTTCGCCTCGATCGAGTACGCGGTGGAGTCGATGAAGGCCGGCGCCACCGACTTCATCACCAAGCCCCTGAAGTTCGACCACGTCATGCTGATCGTGAACCGGGTGCTGGAAACGTCGGCGCTGCGCCGGCTGGCGCGGGAGCGCGAGTACTACAAGGACCTCTCCAACAGCGACGGCCTGACGCAGATCGGCAACTACCGCCATTTCAACCACGTGCTGCGGCTGGAGACCGACCGCCAGCGGCGCTACGGCCGGCCGCTGACCCTGCTGATGATCGACATCGACGACTTCAAGCGCACCAACGACCGCTTCGGCCACCTGATCGGCGACATGGTGCTCATCAAGATCGCGGCGCTGCTCCGCGACGAGGTGCGCGGGTTCGATTTCGTCGCCCGCTACGGCGGCGACGAGTTCACCGTCATCCTGCCCGAGGTGTCGGAGCACGCCGCCCAGGCGGTGGGCCGGCGCATCCTGCGCACCATCGCCCTGCACGAGTTCAGCTCGCCGGAGTACAAGGAGATCGGCCCCATCACCGTGACCATCGGCATCGCCTCCTTCCCCAAGGACGCCGGCGAGGCCCAGGGGCTGGTGGCCAAGGCCGACCGGGCCATGTACGCCGGCAAGAGCGCCGGCAAGAACTGCCTGTGCATCTTCGGCGACGAGCAGAACATCATTCGCCTGCGGAAGCCCACGCCCCACAAACTGTAACGGAACGTCAGGACTAGAAGAAGTGATAGTGATAGTGTTAGTGTTAGGAACAGCAAGAGCCGATCTCTCGCTGCCGTGAAGAACGAAGAATGCAGCTTGAACGCGGAACCTTTGTGTTACGTGATGAGTGATGAGTGATGAGAAACTGCAAGACGATGAACTTGTTCTAGTGATTAGTAATTAGTGATTGGTAATTGTAACAGCACTGAGCGATCTATTGCGGTTGCCAATCACTAACCACGAATCACTAATCACTTGTCTTTGCTGTTGCCGTCAGCCGTATGCCGTACGCCGTATGCCGAGTTCCGTAAGTTCGTTTATTTGCCGAGCGTGGCGACCATGACCGCCTTGATGGTGTGCACGCGGTTCTCCGCCTGGGGGAACGCCTGCGAGTGGCGGCTCTCGAAGATCTCCTCGCTCACCTCGCAGATGTCGGGGAATTGCGCGCCCAGCTTGGTCTCGGCGTTGTGGAACGCCGGCAGGCAGTGCAGGAAGGTGCACTCGGGGTTGCCGGTCTTGTCGAACATGGAGCGGTTGACCTGGTAGGGCTTGAGCAGCTTGATGCGCTCGGGGATCTGGTCCTCCTCGCCCATCGAGGCCCAGACGTCGGTGTAGATGACGTCGGCGCCCTTGACTCCCGCGGCGATGTCGTCGGTGACCGTGATGCGCGCGTTCCGCTCCCGGGCGAACTCACGGCACTCGCCGACCAGCTCCGCGGCCGGGAACAGCGACTTGGGCGAGACGATGCGGAAGTCCATGCCCATCTTGGCGGCGCCGATCATCAGCGAGTTGGCCATGTTGTTGCGGCCGTCGCCGACGTAGGCGAAGGCGATGCCCTTCAGCCGCCCCTTGACCTCGAGCACGGTCAGGAAATCGGCGAGCACCTGGGTGGGGTGGTAGAGGTCGGTCAGGCCGTTCCAGACCGGCACGCCGGCCCAGCGCGCCAGCCCCTCGACGGTCTCGTGCTTGAAGCCGCGGAACTGGATGCCGTCGAACATGCGCCCCAGCACGCGGGCGGTGTCCTTGACCGTCTCCTTCTTGCCCAGCTGGATGTCGTCCTTGCCCAGGTACTCGGGATGGGCGCCCTCGTCGACGCAGGCCACCACGAAGGCGCAGCGGGTGCGGGTCGACGGCTTCTCGAAGATGAGGGCGATGTTCTTGCCCTCCAGGTTGCGGCCGCGCAGGCCGGCGTACTTGTCCTGCTTGAGCTTGAGGGAGAGCATGAGGAGGAAGTCGATCTCCTCCGGGGTATTGTCCTTCATCGACAGGAAATTCCTTCCTTTCAGGTTGAATGGCATGGGTGACCTCCAGATCGGCCCCATGGTACCGCAAAACCGGGCGCGTGGCAAGGGGGCGGCGGCTGGACTTTTTCCGCCCCGTTCCCGTATAGTCACCTCACGGTGCCCGGCGCGCGCCGGGACCGCACCCAGGAGGCCCACGATGAGGAAGAACCTGTTGCCCGCGGCCGTGCTGGCGGCCCTGGCCCTGGCCGCGCCCGCCGCGGGAGCGCCCGCCGCCAGCGACCCCGCGGCGGCCCTCGACGCGCTCAGCGGCATCGCCGCCTATGAGTACTGCAAGGCACTGGCCGCCGAACCCTTCGCCGGCCGCTTCACCGACACGACGGAATACGAGGCGGCGGCGCGTTGGGCGGCCGGCAAGTTCCGGGAATGGGGCCTGGCGGCGCCGGCAGGCGGGTTTCTGCAGCCTTTTCCCTCCCCGCATTCCCTGGTGGACAGGGCGAGGATGACGGTCGCCGTCGCCGGCAAGGAGAGGGAACTGGAGGCGGGCAAGGACTTCCTGCCCATGCTGTACAGCGACTCCGGGAAGGCCGCCGGCCCGGCCGTGTTCGCCGGCTGGGGCATCAGCGCCCCGGAGCTCGGCTACGACGACTACGCCGGCGTCGACGTGCGCGGCAAGTTCGTCGTCTGCTTCCGCGGCGTCCCCTGCCCCGACGACAAGCGCTTCCAGCACCACGACGAGCACCGCGTGCGCATGCAGGCGGCGCAGCGCAAGGGGGCCCTGGGGCTGGTCTACATCTACCCCGAGGTCCAGGCCAATCCCAACGGCGACCGGCTGGAGCATTTCTTCCCGGCCGAGATCAGCGAGGCCGTGGCCGACTCGCTTCTCGAGCCCAGGGGCGTGAAGGCGGCGGACCTGAAGAAGGACCTGCTGGCCTACCGCGTCCCGATCTCCTTCCCCCTGGACGCGCGCATCGGTCTGGAGGTCGAGGCGCGCCATTTCCCCGCCGCCGCCGGCTTTAACATCGCGGGCTATCTGCCCGGCTCCGACCCCGCGCTCGCCGGCGAATGCATCGTGCTGGGGGCCCATTTCGACGGCTGCGGCCGCCACCTGGGCATCCTCTTTCCCGGGGCCGACGACAACGCCAGCGGCAGCGCCGTGGTCATGGAGGTCGCCCGCGCCATGGCCGCGTCCGGCCTGCGGCTGCGCCGCCCCGTGGCCTTCGTCCTGTTCGGCGGCGAGGAGATGGGGCTGCTGGGCGCGAGCCATTTCGCCGCGCAGCTGCCCGCCCCCTTCCGCCGCGTCGACGCCATGTTCAACCTCGACATGGAGGGGGAAGGCGATCGCGCCTTCGCCGCCTTCAGCGCCGTGCCGGCCGCCCTGCGCCAGGCGATCGAGCGGGCCGACGCCCGCCTGCGCATCCTCTCCGGGAGCCGCGAGATCCGCGAGGTGGGGGTGCGCAGCTCCGATTTCGCGCCGTTCTTCCTCCAGGGGGTGCCCTGCGCCGGCTTCTTCTCCAACGGCCCGCACCTGGCCTACCACCAGGCGGGCGACTCGATCCTGCGCATCAATCCCGACATCCTGGCGGCCGTCGCCCGGCTCGCGCTGCTGAGCGCCTGGCACTGGGACGGCCGGCAGTAAGGCCCGATTTGACGGGGAACGGCCGTTTATGTTAAAATCATAACGTCATCATCCCCGTGAAATGTCCATGAGCGCCGAAAGAATCGAGATCAAGCCCGTCGACGAGGTCGACCGCGCCGCCGTGGAGGAGCTGTACCGCCAGGCCGGCTGGTGGCGCGAGAGCGACCGCACCCCCGACGGCAACCGCTGGATCGACGCCCTGGTGCGGGGCTCCTTCTGCTTCGTCGGCGCCTTCGCTGGCGGCCGCCTGATCGGCATGGGCCGCGCCATCTCCGACGGGGCCAGCGACGCCTACATCCAGGACGTCACCGTGCTGCCCGCGTTCCGCGGCCGCGGCCTCGGCGCCGCCATCATCCGCCGCCTCGTCGAGGAGCTGCGCGCCCGGCGCATCGGCTGGATCGGCCTGGTCGCCGAGCCGGGGACGGAGCCCTTCTACCGCCGCCTGGGGTTCGCGGCCCTCGCCGGGCATATGCCCATGCTGCTGGAGACGGGGGAGGGCCGGCCGTGATGGACCTGAACCTCGCCGAGTTCGCGCCGGTGTCGCTGGCCGACCGCGACGTCATCCGGCCGCTGCTGCTGGCTGAGGACCCCTGCTTCTGCGAGTACAGCTTCGCCAACCTGTTCATGTGGGGCGAGATCTACGCCACGCGCTGGCGGCAGCAGGAGGGCCGGCTCTGGATCTACAACGGCCACGACGACCTGATGCTGATGCCCCTGGGGCGCGAGCTGGGGCTGGACGAGCTGCTCGCCGCCTCCGACGGCATGCGCCGCCAGGGCAAGAGCGGCGATTTCGTCCTGGTGGACCCCGACTTCGTCAAGAAGCATCCCGGCCTGGAGCGCCATTTCCACATCGAGCTCGATCCCGACAACGGCGATTACATCTATTCCGCCCGCAAGCTGGTCGAGCTGTCGGGCAACAAGCTGCACAAGAAGCGCAACCTGGTCTCGCAGTTCCAGAACCTGTACCCGGGCCACGTCTCGCGGCCGCTGGCCGCCGCCGACCTGGAGGACTGCCTGGCGCTGGCGGAGAAGTGGTGCCGGCTGCGCACCTGCGACGCCCTGGACTTCGACCACGAGACGTCGGCGCTGAAGCGGGCGCTGGGCCATTTCCGCAAGCTGGAGCTGGGCGGGACCTGCATCGAGATCAACGGCCGCATCGCCGCCTTCGCCGTCCATTCGCGCCTGAACAGCAACATGGCCGACGTCCATTTCGAGAAGTTCGACCCCGAGGCGAAGGGCATCGGCCAGGCGATCAACTGGGAGACGGCCAGGACGCTGGCGCCGGATTTCAAGTACATCAACCGCGAGCAGGACCTGGGCATCGAGGGGCTGCGCCAGGCCAAGCGTTCCTACGCCCCGGAGTACGTCCTCAACGCCTATTTCCTGGAGCGCAAGCCCTGACGAGGCGGCCTACTGCTCGGGCTCGCGGGCGATGACCCCCTTTTCGATCAGCAGCTCGACCTGCTTGTTGACCATGTCGGCGAAGCGCAGGAAATGGGGGATGGTCAGGTGGGCGTAGGTGTGGATGGCGACGCGGGACGGCTCCTTGACGTCGCGGATGCCCAGCCCCAGGCAGATCTCCTCGGGGTTCACGTTGAACGACACCAGGTTGGCGTAGACGTGCTGGGCGTGCAGGTCGGTGATCTCGATCTTTTCCTCTTTCTTCTCCATGGAGGGCCTCCCGGCCGCCGCGCTCAGCGGTAGCTCCGCTTCTCCAGCCCCTTCAGCACCTTGTAGAGCCGCTGCTCGTCGCTGGTCAGCACGATGCGGCTGTCCTTCTGCGTCTGCTCGTCGCGATGGATGACGCCCAGGTCGACGTTGAAGCCGATCTTCTTGAAGGCCCGCTGGATGCCGGGGTGGCCGGCGATCAGGGCCTCGTAGCTGATGACGATGCTCTTGGGCATGTTCTCGTGGGCGGCGACCAGGGCGTTGTTGTTGTCGAACCAGCTGAGCTTGAACTGGGAGATGCCGCGCTTGTACATGCTCGACTTGACGTCGGCCGGGTGGCGGAAGATGAACACCACGCGCATCTTCTTGTCCTTGGCGATATGGCGGAAGAAGAACAGCGCCGGCACGTGGACGATCTTCAGGCCGGTCAGCCCGGTCCCGCTGTTGAGGCGCTCGACGATCTTGTTCAGCTCGACGACGTTCTCCTCGGTCATGGCCTTGTCGATCAGCTTCTTCTCCAGCTCCTTGCCGGTCTCCAGCTCGAAGTAGCCCGACTTGTTGTATTCGTCGCCGCCGAAGTCGGAGGGGAACTCGACGCCGGCGCTCTGCAGGAGCTGGCAGGCCAGCGAGGTGCCGCTGCGCGGGTGGCCGACGACGAAGATGCCGTTCTTCAGGACGATGGGTCGTATCTCTTTCCGCTCGGTCGCTTGGTTGTCCACATGAGCCTCCAGGTTGTCGTGATGGAAAGGGCATTATATCACAGGATCGGCCGGACCGCGAACGAAGTGACAAGTGACAAGTAACGAGTGACGAGGGAGGAGAAAGCCCCATAATCGATCCATATGCTTCCAGGTCGCCTGTCGGTTGTTTTGTTCGGACGGCCATCGTGGCGGCCGTCCTGCGCTGCCAGTGCGGACAGATCGGACATGGCTGTTCCTAGTCACTTGTCACTCGTCACTCGTCACTGTACAATGGCAGGGATGGACAAGTTCAAGGTGCAGCTCTACGAGGAGAGCCAGACGCTGCGGCTGGAGCTGGACGACCGCGGCGGCCGCGAGTTCTCCCTGCGCCGGCTGTCGGGCGTGCTGACGCGCAGCTTCGACGGCAGCTGGCGCAGCCACGCCGTCGAGACCGGCTCCCCCGAGGAGGCGCGGCAGGCCCTCTCCTGGAAGGGCGGCCGCCGGCGCGAGGAGCCGCCCGCCGGCGACGGGGCCGGCGAGGTGCTCGCCGCCGGCCTCTACCTGGCGAAGTGCCTGCAGCGCCTGGACGCGCAGGAGTGGCGCCTGGCGTTCCGCGTCGACCGCACCCGGCGGCAGATCCGCAACGCCCGCCGCCAGGACGTGGAGAACTCCTTCCAGCATTTCCGCGTCATGGCGCGGCTGAAGGTGCGCGGCCAGGCCGGCGAGCTGGAGATCGGCGAGGGCGGCAGCGGCGAGACGCGCTTCAACCTGGACGGCCTGGCGCGGCGCATCGCCGAGGCGGCCGACGCCCAGCGCCACCGCCGCCGCGTCGCCTTCGACCGGCCGGTGCCGGTGGTGCTGCAGGCCGGCGAGGGGGCCATCCTGTTCCACGAGGTGCTGGGACACGCCCTGGAGGCCGATTACGTCCACCAGGGCGCCTCGCCCTTCACCCCGGCCGACGTGGGGCGGCCCATCGTACACGAGTCGGTCTCCATCCACTGCCGCGACGACCGCGACCCGTTCTTCCGCGGCGTGGCCGTCGACGACGAGGGCGAACCGCGCTGTCCGCCGCTGCTGGTCGAGCAGGGGGTGCTGCGCCGCTTCATCAGCGACGTCGCCCACCAGCGGCTGCTGAAGCTCCGCGACCACGGCCATGCCCGCCTGGAGGATTTCCGCCGCGTCCCCCAGCCGCGCATGTTCGCCACCTACGTGCAGCCCGGCGGCGCTTCGCAGGCGGAGATCATCGCCTCCACGCCCTTCGGCGTCTATGCCCGCGAATTCGGCGACGGCGGCCTCGACCTGCGCGCCGGGCGCTTCTACTTCCGCATCCGCCAGCCCTGGCTGATCGAAAAGGGGCGGCTGGCCGCCCCCCTCGCCCCGCTCACCGTGAGCGGCGACATCCGCGAGGCGCTGCGCGACGTGGCCATGGTCGGCGACGACTTCACCTACGACCGCGGCACCAGCTTCTGCCGCAAGAACGGCCAGGTGCTGCCGGTGCGCGTCGGCCAGCCGACCGTCAAGATCGGCACGCTGTGGGTGCGGGGAGGGCAGGGTGCTTGAGACGGTCCTGAAGGCGGGCCACGAGGCCGGGTTCGCGACGGTCGAGGCCTTCGCCGAGAAGGTCGTCCACCAGGAGACCGAGGGCGGCGACGGGCCGCTGTCCCTGCACGAGGCGCGCGGCGACCGCCTGGCGGTGCGCGCCTTCCGCGACAGCGGCGACCCGCTCGGCTTCTGCCTCTCCGCGCCCGACGCCCGCCAGGTGCGGCGCGGCTTCGCCGACCTGGCCGCCGGCGGGGCGCTGGACCGCCGCAAGGGCTGGGGCCACCTGCTGCCCCGCGCCGCCGCGCGCACGCGGCTGGACATCTACGACCCGGGCATCGAGGAGTGGGACGATTCCCGCGCCGCCGACCTGCGCCAGCGGCTGCGCGAGTCCCTGGTGAGCTTCCCGGGGCTGAAGCTGAGGCGCTTCCGCTTCGCCTGCGCCCAGCGCAAGGTCTACCTGGCCAACACGCGGGGCTTCGCCGCCAAGTACAAGAAATCCCTGTTCCAGGTGCGGGTGCGCTTCCAGTCCGGCGACCACCAGCTGGAGCTGAGCGAGAGCCGGACCCATTTCCGCAACTTCGACCCGCCGCGCCTGGTGGCCCGGGCGGCCAACCTGCTGGGCGCCCTGGACGCCGAGCCCGAGACCCCGCCCGCCGGCGTGGAGTTCGTCATCCTGTCGCCGGAGGCGTCCGCCCAGATGCTGAAGGAGTTCTCGCCCGGGCTGATGCTGGACCGCCCCGGGCTGCGCGAGCGCGCCCTCGCCGCCTCCAGCCGCGTCACGCTCGTCGACAACCCGGCGCTGGACGAGCAGCCGGGCTCGGTCCCCTTCGACGACGAGGGGACCGCCGCCGCCGAGAGGTGCCTGCTCAACAAGGGGGTGACCGTGGCCGCCGCCAGCGACATCCGCAGCGCCTTCCTGCGCGGGCTGGCCTCGACCGGCAACGGCTTCCGCGACGAGGAGGGCGTCTTCCCGCGCGTGCGCTTCAGCAACCTCCATTTCAAGCCCGGGAACGCCCCGCTGGCGCAGCTGCTCGACCGCGTCGCCGGCGGCGCGCTGGTCTACCTCTTGCGGCGCGAGGGGCCCGGCCGCCTGCCGGGCGAGGCCGTCTTCACCGCCCACGGCTTCCGCTTCGCCCGCGGCGAGGTCGGCCCGCCGCTGCAGTTCCGCCTGTCGGCCTCCCTGCGCTCCTGGCTGCTGCACGTGGTGGAGGTGTCGCGCGAGCTGCGCTTCTTCCACGGCCGCGCAAACGTCGGCTCGCCCTACCTGCTCCTGCAGGGGCGGGCCGCGGAAGGGGGATTCTTTCTCTGACGGCTGAGATATTCCCCCGCGAGCCCTATTTATAAAGAAAACAAGCGAGGTCGGCATGAAAAAACGTTCGTCGCCGTCGCGTTTCCTGGGCATGGGGCTGGGGCTGCTCGCGCTCCTGGGCGCCGGGCTCTGGGGTCAGAGCGTGGTCGTGGTCACGTCCGGGCCGATCTCCGTCGGCACGGAGGTGCACTTCCGCTTCGACCACGCCGGCGGCGGAGGCGGCGGCTTCACCTACAGCTGGAACTACGGCGACGGCGGCCAGGAGAACACCGCCAACAACCAGGGCCGGCACGTCTTCCGCAGCGCCGGCAGCTTCCGCGTCACCTGCCTGGCCGCGAATCCGGCGGCGGGCAGCGAGAGCGCCGAGGTGATGGTGACGGTCGTGGACAACCGCCGCGTCACGGCCCAGGGCGGCGCGTCCCGCGTCGGCCGGCGGGTCGGGTTCCAGGCCGACGGCTTCGCGTCCGCCAGCCTGACGTGGGACTTCGGCGACGGCGCCGTCGAGAACGGCCCGCGCAACCACGGCCACGTCTACCGCTCGCCGGGCAGCTTCCGCGTCCAGGCCTACGAGGCGGGCGACGCGGGGAACGCCGTGGCCTGCTCGGTCAACGTCGGTCCCGACGACCGCCAGCTGACCGCCTCCCCGCCCGCGCCGCGGGCGAACCAGGTCGTCGCCTTCAGCGCCCAGAACTTCGCCGGCGGCGGCCTGCGCTGGGACTTCGGCGACGGACCGACCCAGGGCGGCAACGCCAGCCAGACCCATGTCTTCCGCCAGCCGGGGAGCTTCCAGGTCCGGGTGTGGGAGAGCGACGGCACCCCCGACGACGCCGTCGCCCTGACCGTGCCCGTGGCGCCCGACAGCCGCCAGGTGCAGGTCCAGCCCATGCCGCCCCGCGCCGGGACGGCCGTCCAGTTCACCGCCCAGAACTTCGCCGGCAACGACCTGCGCTGGGACTTCGGCGACGGCCCGGCTCAGGGCGGCGGCGCCAGCCAAACCCACGCCTTTCGCCAGCCCGGCAGCTTCCAGCTCCAGGTGTGGGACGCGGGCGAGGGACAGGAGACCGCCGTGCGGCTGCCGCTGTCCGTCCAGCCCGACGCCCGCCAGCTGGCGATCGCCGGCCCCGCCGACGTCTTCGAGGGTGCGGAGGCCGTCTTCGAAGGGCGCAACTTCGCCGCCCCGGCGCTGAGCTGGGATTTCGGCGACGGCACGGTCGAGCGCGGCGGCGCCCGCCAGGCGCACCGCTTCGCCCGTTCCGGCAGCTTCGTGGTCCGGGTGGTGGAGGCCGACAGCGGCAACCTGCCCCTCGAGAAGCGGGTGCAGGTGCTCAACGACAACCGCGCCCTGGCCCTGCGCGCGAGCGTGGTCTACGCCGGCAGCGAGTTCGAGATCGAGGCCCAGAACTTCCGCGGCGGCACGGTCGCCTGGGACTTCGGCGACGGGGCGCTGCTGACCGGCCCGCGGCAGATGAAGCACCGCTACGCCCGCAGCGGCCAGTACCGCGTGCGCGCCGTCGACTTCGCCGGCCGCGACGGCAAGGCCATCGAGCGGCTCCTGCAGGTGGACAGCGACCCGCGCCTCATCCAGCTGCCCGCCGAGATCATCGCCGGCGAGAAGGTCGTCATGCGCCTGCAGAACGCCGGCCCGGGGAGCTTCACCTGGCGCTTCTCCGACGGCGAGAGCCGCAGCGGGGCGGAGCTGCGCGACAAGGCCTTCCGCTCGCCGGGGCCGCACACGATCACGGTCGTCGACCCCAGCGGCAAGCTCCCGCCGCTGGAGAGGGCGGTGCAGGTCGTGCCCGACGTTCGCGCCCTGAGGATCTCGTCCGAGTTCGCCCTGCCGAAGGAGAGCGTGACCTTCACCGCCGCCGGCTTCCGCGGCCCGGGGGTGCGCTGGGACTTCGGCGACGGGACGGTCAAGGAGAACGGCGGCTTGAGCGAGGCCCACGCCTACGCCGACCTGGGGCGCTTCCGGGCCAAGGCCGTCGATTTCAACGGCGCCAGCAGCAAGGAGTTCGCCGTCGACGTGGTGGTGGCCGACCTGGCCCCCGGCTTCGAGGTGACGACGCTGGAGTTCGCCTTCGACAACGGCAAGTACTACCGGGTGATCCCCAAGAACGGGCCGGCGCCCGCGACCCAGCTGCGCGTCAAGGCCAAGGGCCGGGGCGTCCTCAGCGGCCAGTTCCTGCTGGACGGCGCGAGCATCGGCCTGTTCCAGCTGCCGCTGCCGGAGAACCAGGCGGCGGTTCTGCCCCGGGCGCAGATGCCGGCGCTGCCGGCGATCGACCTGGGCCTACACGAGCTGACCCTGAAGTTCACCAACTACAGCTTCAATCGCCGCATCCCCATCCTCAAGTACTTCGTGACTACCGCCGGCGCCATCCAGATCGTCTCGC
>DAHVOV010000273.1 GCA_027318645.1 Candidatus Aminicenantota bacterium | reverse complement strand
GGGCAGCAGTGGCAGGAACGGCAGGAAGAGCGAGGCCCCCGCCATGCTGAACATGTTGCCGAAGTTGGCGCTCGTGGCCATAAAGACGTATTTCATCGTGTTGGCGAAGGTCTTCCGCCCCTCGCGCACCCCGTCGACGAGGATTTCGAGGCTGCGGTCCAGCAGGACGATGTCGGCAGCCTCCCTGGCCACGTCCACTGCGCCGTCGACGGAGATGCCCACGTCGACCGGCCGCGGCAGCTGGGCCAGGGAGGCGTAGCAGGAGATGCCCATCACCGCCTCGAAGTCGGGGTTGACCGGGTAAACGACGCCGCGGTAGCCGCTGCCCACGAGGTTGCCCAGCACCTTGCCGCCGACGCTCCGGGGGTTGGCGGTGACGCCGATCAGGGCGATGCGCTGCGGGTTGAAGATGTTCTCCAGGCGGTGGATGGCCATGGCGGGTCTATGCCTCCTCGTCGAGGGCCCGGCGCATGGCCCGCGTGTGCTCGGGGGTCGTGCCGCAGCATCCGCCGATGACGGCGATCCCCAGCGCCTTCAGCCCGCGGGCCGCCTGGGCCAGGTCCGCGGGTGTCTCGGGATAGACGGCCGCGCCCTGGCGCAGCACGGGCAGGCCGGCATTGGACTGGATGACGACCGGCAGGCGGCCGTGGCGCTTGAACTCGGCGGCGATCTCCATCATGCGGGCGCTGCCGTTGCCGCAGTTGGAGCCGACCAGATCGGCGCCGGCGTCGGCCAGGCCGGCGCAGGCCGCCTCGACGGTGGCGCCCATGACGGTGAAGAAGCCGCGCGGGGTGGCATCGAAGGTCATGGTGGCCATGACCGGGACGCCGGGGGCGGCGCTCCGCGCCGCCGCCACCGCCAGGCGCGCCTCGCGCAGGTCGGTCATGGTCTCGACGCAGATGAGGTCGACCCCGGCGGCGGCTAGCGCCGCCATCTGCTCCCGGAAGCTGTCGCCCATCTCCTGCTCGCCGACGTCGCCGTACGGCTTCAGCAGGCGGCCGCTGGGGCCGCACGAGCCCGAGACATAGGCCCGGCGGCCGACGGCGCGGCGCACGGCGGCGACGGCGGCGGCGTTGATCCCGGCGGCGCCGGCGGCGAGGCCGTGGCGGGCCAGCTTCAGCGGCGAGGCGCCGAAGGTGTTGGTCTGGACGATCTCGGCGCCGGCCTCCAGGTAGAGGCGGGCGACCTCCTCGACGACGTGCGGAGCGGTGAGGTTGAGCCCCTCGGGCGCCGCCCCCGGCTCCAGGCCGCGCGCCATGAGCAGCGAGCCGATGGCGCCGTCGGCGAGCAGGGTTTCGCCGCGGCCGATGCGCTCCAGGAAGGTCATGCTCATGCCCCGGCCAGCTCCTTGACCTTCTCCACGGCCTGGGCGCAGTCGTAGCCGTAGGCGTCGGCGCCGATCTCGGCGGCGTACTCGGCCGAGACCGGGGCGCCGCCGACGATGGTGCGGACGCGGCCACGCAGGTTCTCCCGCGCCAGCAGGTCGACGACCTCCTTCATCACCGGCATGGTGGTGGTCAGCAGGGCCGACATGCCGATCACCCGGGCGTCGCGCTCGCGGGCGACGGCCACGAAGCGGGCCGCCGGCACGTCGTTGCCCAGGTCGATCACCTCGAATCCCGCCCCCTTCAGCATGATGCCGACCAGGTTCTTGCCGATGTCGTGCAGGTCGCCGTGCACCGAGCCGATCACCACGCGGCCGCGGCTGGCCACCCCGGCGCGCTCCAGGAGCGGCTTGAGCACGTCGAGGCCGGCGTACATGGCCCGTGCCGCCAGCAGCACGTCGGGCAGGAAGATCTCGTGGTCGCGGAAGCGACCGCCCACGACGTTCATGCCGGCGATCAGCCCGTCGTCGAGCACCGTCTTGGCGGCGGCGCCCCCGGCCAGGGCCTCCCCGACCAGCCGCGGAACGGCGGCGTCGTCCCCTTCCTCCAGGCGCAGCGAGATCTCGTTCAGGATGCTCATGGGTTCCTCCTCATGCCGGCGGCGCGGCCAGGGAGCGCTCCCGGCAGGCCGGGCTCGCGCAGCGGGCGCAGAACGGATACGACGCCTCCAGACGGTGGATGGCGGCCGGCCCCGCGGCCAGCACGCCGGAGACCGACTTCAGGGGCGTCATCAGGAAGCTGGCGTTCAAACGGATGCCGATCGTCTCCGGGCGCAGGGCGGCGAAGAGCGCCTCCTGGCCGCTGACGTGCCAGCCGCAGAAGCCGGGGCTGTACAGGAAGCAGCGCCAGGGCGCGCCCGAGGCGGCGCCGGGCCCGGGGAGCGACTCGGACCAGCGCTCGGCGACGCGGGCCGCGCTCTCGGCGGCCTGCGAGGCCACGGCGTCGAGGACGGCCCCCAGCGCGAAGTCGCCGGCGAACAGGCGGCCGATCTCGGCCCCCAGCGGCTCGCCCAGGGTGAAGGCGAACAGGTGCAGGCGGCCGGCGCGGGGGTAGATCCCGGCAAGCGGCGCCAGCGGCTCGTTGTCCCCCCGGCCCGCGAAGACGGGCGCGAACTCCTCCGCCGTGACGGGCCTGGTTACGGCGGCCGGGGCGGCCAGGCCGCGGAAAATGGCCAGCGCGCGGCGCAGGAGCTCCTCGGAGCGCGGCGAGGGCTCCGCTCCGGGCTTCAGGCCCAGCGCGGCGCGCACCGCCGCGGGGGCGGGCTCCAGGTCGGCCGGGGAGAAAGGGATCATGCCTCGACGGGCCGCGCCGGCAGGCGCTCCATACCGCTGCGGCGGGCCTCCGCCTCCATGCGCGCCACCAGCTCCCTCTTGGCGCCGTCGTCCAGGCGGCTCGGCCGCCAGGCACGGACCAGCCGCTCGACCTCGGCGTGGGCCCGCTGCCCCAGGGTGAGCGAGCCGTCCTCGCGCCAGCGCGACAGGTTGGCGCGGTCGATGACGCGGCCGGGGAAATAGTGCTCCGCCTTCAGGTGGCGGCGGGTATGCCCGGCGATCAGCAGGTGGCCGTCGCGCAGGAGCTCCTCGAAGAGCGGCACGGCCGGGAAATCCTCGCGCGGCGCGATGCCCCGGGCCAGGCGCAGGGCCAGGCCGCAGATCTCGTTGTCCAGGACCAGCTTCTCCAGGCTCTGGCAGCTCTCGAAGTCGAGCATGCCCGGTCCGGACACGCTGTTGATCCCGGACAGCGCGGCCAGGGTGGCGCCCATGGAGGTCTCCAGCCCGGCCTGGGCATCGAGCAGCTTGGCGTCGCTCAGGGCGATGTAGGCCTGGGTGGGCAGGCCGAGGCACTTGCCGATCTCGTTGGCGGCGCAGTCGATCATCTGCGTCTCCACCGCGCCCATCGGCGTGGTCTCGTAGCGCACGTCGAAGGACGCCGGCGACCCGCCCCAGAGCATCGGCGCCCCGGGGCGGGCGCATTGGGAGATGACGACGCCGCTCAGCGTCTCGGCCGCGTGCTGGACCAGCGAGCCGACGAGCGTCACCGGGGCCATGAAGCCCGCGAGCGGCATGGAGATGAACTCCACCGGGATGCCGGCGGCGGCGCAGTCGACCACGTTCTGCGAGGTGATCTCGCTCCACTTCAGCGGCGAGGTCGGGCAGCAGGAGAAGATCGTGAGCGGCCGCTCGCGCAGGGCCTCGGCGGAACCGCGCACCGCCAGCTGCATGTCGCGCATCGCCGCGAACGACTCGATGGTGAAGGTGCCGGTGACCACCGGCTTCTCGCCGTAGAGCAGGCTCAGGAACAGGCGGTAGCTGTCGGAGACCCGCTCGGCCACGTCGGCGGGGATGAAGGCCGTGCTCTGGGCGGCGATGTGCTCCAGGCCGCCGACGAGCTGGGCGTAGCGCACGTAGTCGGCGGTGTCGGGCTTGCGGATGCGCTGGCTCTGGTGATCGAGGACGTGCAGCGCCGCCGAGCCGGGGGTAAAATGGACCGCGTCGCCCGCCAGGTCGTGGGTCTGCCTTCCGCTGACGTCGTAGAGCGCGATCGCGCGCGGGGCCGAGGCCAGGCAGCGGTCGACCAGCTCCGCCGGGAACCAGGCGTGGCTCGCGGCGGCGTCGACGCGGGCGCCGTGGTCGGCGAGCAGCGCCAGCACCCGCGGGTTCTGCACCTTGGTGCCCAGCCGGGCGAGGACGTCGCGGGCCTCGCCGAGGATGCGGTCGATCAGTTCGTCGTCCAGGAGCCTGAGCCGGGGTTTCAGGGCCATGCGGCGCCTCCTCCGCCCGTTCGGGGCGGGTCAGCGAACCCCTGCGCCGGGGCAAGCTGGGGGGG
>DAHVOV010000267.1 GCA_027318645.1 Candidatus Aminicenantota bacterium | reverse complement strand
CTCGTCACGATAGTCCTGTTCATTCTTTACTTGGCCCTGCATTTGGAGTAAAATCACCCCTTCCGCTTCATTTTCACGTTCCTCCCGAGGTCACGATGAAAAAAGCCCGCAGCTGTCAGAGCGTCATCGACGTCATCGGCAACACCCCGCTGGTGCGGCTGAACCGGGTCGCCCAGGACATCCCCGGCGAGGTCTTCGCCAAGCTGGAATTCCTCAACCCCATGGGCAGCTCCAAGGACCGCATCGCCCGCTATATGATCGAGAAGGCGGAACGGGAGGGGAAGATCAAGCCGGGCGACCTGATCATCGAGAACTCCTCGGGCAACACCGCCCTCGGCCTGGCCCTGATCGCCCTGCAGAAGGGGTACCGGCTGAAGGTGGTGGTGCGCGACCGCATCAGCCGCGAGAAGCTGGACCAGCTCCGGGCGCTCGGCGCCGAGATCCACACGGTGGACAGCACGCTGCCGCCCGAGCACCCCGACAGCTACAACAACATCACGCCGCGCCTGGCCCGGGAGACCCCCAACTGCTTCTTCCCGGACCAGCACAACAACCTCGACAACAACGAGGCCCACTACCGCGGGACCGGCCCTGAGATCTGGGAGCAGATGGAGGGGCGCATCGACTATTTCGTCGCCGGCATCGGCACCGGCGGCACCATCGGCGGGACCGCCCGCTTCCTGAAGGAGAAGGATCCGCGCATCCAGGTGATCGCCGTCGATCCCAAGGGCTCGGTCTTCCATGATTATTTCCATTACAAAAAGCTGGTCAAGCCCGGCCCGTACCTGATCGAGGGCCTGGGCGACGAGTTCCTGATCGGCTGCGCCGTCTTCACCCACATCGACGACATGCTGCAGGTGACCGACCGCGAGGCGTTCCTCACCGCCCGCGAGATCGCCCGGCGCGAAGGCCTCCTGGTGGGGGGGTCGAGCGGCGCGGCCCTGTGGGGGGTGCGGCAGCTGGCGAAGCGCCTCGACCGGCCGGCGCGCATCGTCACCGTCTTCCCCGACGGCGCCTCCCGCTACCTGAGCACCATCTACAACGACGAATGGCTGGCCGAAAAGGGCCTGGCGTAGCCGTTCGCTGAAATTTTCCGCCAATATCGGGGCATCCTGCAAGCCCGGGTGAACTTTTTTGTTCTATTTCCGTATAGATTTCCTACGTTGGAGGCGTCCGATGAAGAAAATGATCGCGATCGTCGTGCTTGTCCATCTCCTGGCCCTGCTGGGCCCGGCGCAGGCGGCGCCGGTCAAGTCCCTGAGCCTTGAGGAGGTCATCGACCAGGCCCTGAAGAACAACCTCGACCTGCAGATCGAGATGACCAACCCCGAGATCGCCAGGGCGCTGCTGCGCAAGAGCCGGGCCGCCTTCATCCCCACCGTTGGGCTCAGCTTCCGCAAGACGTCGCAGACCACGCCCAACGCCTCCATCGTCACCGGCGTCGACGTCGAGAAGCCCGAGTCGGCCGCCTACGGCTTCACCCTGAAGCAGCAGCTGCCGATCGGCGGCAGCCTCGACGTCGCGCTGCAGAACACCCGCTACTCGACCAACTCGCTCGACGTGTACATCAATCCCCGCTACTTCTCGCAGCTCCAGTTCACCCTCTCCCAGCCCCTGCTCAAGAACTTCGGGCTGACCGCCGCGCGCCGCAGCATCATCCTCGCCCGCCACAACCAGGACAAGTCGCTGGCCACCCTGCGCCAGCAGGTGATCGACCTCATCTACCAGACCGAGGAGGCCTACTGGAACCTGGTCTATTCCCACCAGAACCTGGAGGTCAAGGAAAAGTCGCTGCAGCTGGCCAAGGACCTGCTGAAACAGAACGAGACCCAGGTCAAGGTCGGCGTCTCGGCGCCCCTGGACATCCTCACCGCCCAGGCCGAGGTGGCCGCCCGCGAGGGCGAGGTGCTGCAGGCGCGCAGCCAGATCCAGGCCTACGAGGAGAACCTGCGCCGCATCCTGAACGCCAGCCAGGCGCCCGAGACGATCGTCCCCGCCGACAAGCCGCGCTTCGAGCCGGTGCAGGCCGAGTTCAACGATTTCCTCGAGAAGGCCCTGGCCAAGCGCCCCGACATCGAGCAGGTGCGCTTCGACCTCAAGAGCAAGAACGTCGACGTGCGCTACTACCGCAACCAGACCCTGCCCGACCTGCAGCTGACGGCGTCCTACTACACCCAGGGGCTGAGCGGCACGCCCCTGAAGAACGGCCTCCCCATCCCCGGCGTGGTCGGGGGCGACATGGGCGACGCGCTGCGCGACGCGCTGAAGCGGCTGTACGAGAACTACTCGATCGGCCTGCAGCTCTCCGTGCCGGTGGCCAACGTCTCGGCCCGCGCCGACCTGGCCCAGGCGCGGCTGGGCCTGGAACAGTCGCTCCTGACGCTGAAGAAGACCGAGAGCACGATCTATTCCGAGGTCAAGCAGATCATCATGGACCTGGAGACCAACGCCAAGATCGTCGAGGCCACGCGGATCTCGCGCGACCTGGCCGAGCAGAAGCTGGCCGCCGAGCAGAAGAAGCTGGCCGTCGGCCTCTCGACCAACTACCAGGTCCTGCAGTACCAGCGCGACTTCGCGGACGCCCGCATCGCCGAGCTGAAGGCGCTGATCGACTACAGCCTGTCCCTCTCGCGGGTGGGCCGGGTGCTGGGCACCACCCTGGAGCAGCACGGCATCGACTTCGCCGGCTTCCTGGCCGAGGCCAGATAAGGGCGTTTTTACCCTCGCTTGTTTACACGGCCGCCGTTTTCTGGTACAATACCGTCTAACTTCGCGTCAACACAGGAGGACTTTGTGAGCATTACCAAGGAAACCAAGCAGAAGCTGATCGGCCGCTTCCAGATAAACGAGAAGGACACCGGTTCGTCGGAAGTGCAGATCGCGGTGCTGACCGAGCGTATCCGCAACCTGACCGAGCATTTCAAGACGCACCAGAAGGACAACCACTCGCGCAAGGGGCTGCTGACGCTGGTCTCGACGCGCAAGAAGCTGCTGAACTACCTGCGCCGCACCGACTACGACAAGTACGTCAAGGTCATCCAGGAACTGGAACTCCGCAAGTAATCCGTTCGTTTAGGAGACATATATGCAAAAAACCATTGAGATCCCGATAGAGGGCTCTACACTCAAAATCGACATCCACCGCTGGGCGCGCCAGTCCAACGGCTCGGCCCTGCTGACCTATAAGGACAACATGATCCTGGTCACCGCCAACATGCGCGACGAGGAGAAGGAGGGCCAGGACTTCCTGCCGCTGATGGTCGACTTCCGCGAGAACACCTACTCGGCGGGCAAGATCCCCGGCGGCTTCTTCAAGCGCGAGGGCAAGCCCTCGGAGAAGGAGGTGCTCCTCTCCCGGCTCATCGACCGCCCCATCCGGCCGCTGTTCCCCGAGAACTACCACAACGACACGCAGGTGATCGCCATGCTGCTGTCGGCCGACTTCAGCATCGACTACGACGCCATGGGCATCATCGGCGCCTCCGCCGCCCTGCTCTCCTCGACCATCCCCTTCACCACGCCGCTGGCCGCGGTCAAGGTCGGCTGGAAGGCGGGGCAGTACTTCATCAACCCCGGCCTGGACATGCGCAAGGAACTGGACATGATCGTGCTGGTGGCCGGCACCGAGACCGAGGTGGTCATGCTCGAGGCCGGCGGCAACCAGTTCTCCGACCAGGTGTTCCTGGAGGGGCTGCGCCGGGCCAAGGAAGTGATCGCCCGCGTCTGCCAGGCGCAGAAGGAATTGCTCAACCCCGACAAGGTCATGCCGGCGGCCAGGCCCGAGACCGAGGCCCTGGCCGAGGACATCCGCGCCCGCTTCTCGGCCCAGATCCGCGACGCCATCTTCACCCAGGACCGCGTTTTGCGCCGCCTGAAGATCAAGGCCATCATGGAGGAGATCCAGAAGGGCAAGGACGACCCCGCCGAGCTCGCCCGCGTCAAGGGCGCCTTCGAGAAGATCGAGTCGGAGGTCTTCCGCGCCACGCTGCTGAAGGAGAAGCGGCGCACCGACAACCGCGCCTTCACCGAGATCCGCCCCATCTCCATCGAGCTGGGCGTCCTGCCGCGCGTGCACGGCTCGGCCGTCTTCACCCGCGGCGAGACGCAGTCGCTGTCCACGGTCACCCTGGGCTCCGAGGACGACGCCCAGCGCCTCGACCTGCTCAGCGGCGAGGAGCCCAAGAAGAGGTTCCTGCTGCACTACAACTTTCCGCCCTTCTCCGTGGGCGAGGTCAGCTTCCTGCGCGGCGCCGGCCGCCGCGAGATCGGCCACGGCAACCTGGCCGAGAAGGCCCTGAAGCTGATGATCCCCGACAACGAGAGCTTCCCCTACACCATCCGCGTCGTCTCCGACATCCTGGAGTCGAACGGCTCCTCCTCCATGGCCACGGTCTGCGGCGGCACCCTGGCGCTGATGAACGCCGGCGTGCCCATCAAGGCGCCGGTGGCCGGCATCGCCATGGGCCTGGTCAAGGAGGGCGACGACTTCGCCGTTCTCACCGACATCGCCGGCTACGAGGACCACTTCGGCGACATGGACTTCAAGGTCGCCGGCACCGAGAAGGGCATCACCGCCATCCAGCTCGACATCAAGATCGGCGGCCTGACCGACGAGGTCATCCGCCGCACCATCGACGACGCCACCGCGGCCTACAAGTCCATCCTGGCCAAGATGAAGGCGGCGATCCCGGCGCCGGCCGCCAAGCTCTCCGAGTACGCGCCGGTGATCCTCACCATGATGATCCCCGTCGACAAGATCCGCGACCTGATCGGCCCGGGCGGCAAGACCATCAAGGAGCTCGTGGCCACCTACAACGTCAAGATCAACGCCGAGGACGACGGCAAGGTCTCCATCGCCGCCGCCAACCGCGAGCTCGGCGAGAAGGTCATGGCCCGCATCGAGGAGCTGACCGGCTCGCCCGAGGTCGACAAGGTGTATACCGGCAAGATCAACCGCATCGAGGACTACGGCCTGTTCGTGGAGATCATGCCCGGGGTCACCGGCCTGCTGCACGTGTCGGAGATCTCCCACAAGCGCATCCGCGACCCGCGCCAGGAGTACAAGCTGGGGCAGATGATCGATGTCAAGGTGCTTTCCCTGGACCGCGACAACAAGATGAAGCTCAGCCACAAGGTCCTGGAGGAAGACCCGCGCGGCGGGGGCCGCTAGCGAGGTCCCCGGCCCGCCATGCCGCCGCGGAACCGCGCCGCGTCCGCCGCTCCCGGCGCCGGCGCGCCGGCGCGCGGCTTCACCCTCATCGAGGTGCTGACGGTCACGGTGATCATCGGCATCCTGGCCGCCGCCGCCATCCCCCTGGCCCACAACGCCTTCCAGCGCGCCAAGGAGATCGAGCTGCGCCGGGCGCTGCGCCTGATCCGCACGGCCATCGACGACCACAAGAAGTTCGTGACCGAGAACAAGATCGAGGTCGACGAGGACACCTACGGCTTTCCGCCCAAGTTGGAGGACCTGGTCAAGGGCATCGAGTACAAGGACAAGAAGAACAAGACGCGGGTGATGAAGTTCCTGCGCCGCATCCCCCCCGATCCCATCACCGGCACCGGCGAATGGGGGCTGCGCTCCTTCCAGGACAAGCTCGGCGCCCGCGACTGGGGCGGCCAGAACGTCTGGGACGTCTATTGCGAATCGGACAAGAAGGCGCTGGACGGGACGTATTACCGGGATTGGTAAGGATCGGCATACGGCTGACGGCCTACGGCGTACGGCAAGGCAAAAAACTTTTTAAGTAAAAAGGTAAAAGGAAAAAGTAAAAAGTGAGAGCGAGCACTGTGATGGTGCTCCAAATAAAGCCCAACGGGTGATGCCTTCATTGGAGCGGCGTGTTCGATTCTAAGCGCTGATTTATATGCGCATTCTTACTTTTACCTTTTACCTTTTTCCTTTTACCTTATTCGTTCCTTGTCACCAAACAAGGCCTCTGTTATGATGGCCTGAAGGAGAACCTGTGTACGTCCTGGGCATCGAATCCTCGTGCGACGAGACGGCCGTGGCCGTCATCGAGAGAGGGGAGAGGAACGCCGTGCTCTCCGAGGCCATCAAGTCGCAGATCGAGCTGCACGCTCCCTTCGGCGGCATCGTGCCGGAGATCGCCGCGCGCACCCACTACGAGGCCATCGACCTGCTCTGCCGCGAGGCGCTGGGCCGGTCCGGCAAGCGCCTCGACGACATCGGGCTGCTGGCGGTGACGCAGGGGCCGGGCCTGGTCGGGTCGCTGCTCGTGGGGCTCTCCTTCGCCAAGGGGCTGGCGCTGGCCCGGGCGCTGCCGCTGGTGGCCGTCGACCACGTCGCCGCCCATGTCGAGGCCCCCTTCATCAGCCAGGGCGACATCGCCTACCCGCTGCTGGCCCTGGTGGTGTCGGGCGGGCATACGACGCTGTTCTACCAGGAGTCCAAGTTCAGCGGCCGCGTGCTCGCCAAGACCCGCGACGACGCCGCCGGCGAGGTCATGGACAAGGTGGCCAAGCACTTCGGCCTGGGCTATCCCGGGGGGCCGCTGCTCGACGCCCTCTACCCCCAGGGCGACCCGCGGCGCTTCCGCTTCACCCGGCCGCGCATGAGCGACGGCGGCGACGATTTCTCCTTCTCCGGCTACAAGGCGGCGCTGCTGCGCCTGGCCCGCGAGCAGGGCATCGGGCCGCAGGGCCGCGATTTCCACGATTTGCTTTCCTCGTTCCTGGAGGCGCTCGTCGACTACCTGGCGGCCAAGACCCTCGAGGCGGCCGACTCCCTGGGCGTGCGCTCGCTGATCGTCTCGGGCGGGGTCAGCCGCAACTCGCTGCTGCGCCGGCGCTTCGCCGAGGCCTGCGGCGCGCGCGGGCTGTCCCTCCATCTCCCTGAGCCCCGCTACTGCACCGACAACGCCGCCATGATCGCCTGGCTGGGATACGAGCGCACCATCGCCTTTCCCGACGAGCGCTACGACGACCTGCGCCTCAATTCCTACTCGCGCGCCGCGTTCCGCGAGAGCAAGCGGCACAGATAGAGATCGAAGCGAGCTCGGCGTACGGTGTACGGTTGACGGCTGACGGCTGACGGCAGCAAGCACTAGACGAAATTATTGAAGGAAATAATCGCAGGACGGCTATTGCCACAGACCAAATTCCTTGAGCAAATGCTACTGCGGTTGCTGTCTGACGTACGCCGTCTGCCTTATGCCTAGTTCTGCAAGCTGTCTTGCTGCTGCCCTACGCCGTACGCCGTATGCCGTATGCCGTCCGCCAAGTCCTGTGAGCCCTATTTGCCGGGGCACTGGCGGCGCACCGCCTCGGGCAGGTCCTTGCTGCCGTACACCTTGTCGAACTGGGCGCTGAACTCGTTGGCCAGCTTCTGCGCCCGGGCGGCGAAGGCCTCGGGGTCCTTCCAGGTGCTGCGCGGCTGCAGGATCTCGTCGGGCACGCCGGGGCAGGAGACGGGGATGTTGATGTGGAAGGTCTTGTCCTCGACCGTGCCGGCCTTGTCCAGCTCGCCGTTGAGGACGGCCTTGATGATGGCGCGGGTGACGTTGATGTCCATGCGCTTGCCCACGCCGTAGGGGCCGCCGCTCCAGCCGGTGTTGACCAGGTAGACGCTGGTGCGGTGCTTCTTGATCTTCTGGCCCAGCAGCGCGGCGTAGTCGTTGGGGTTGCGCGGCATGAAGGGCTGGCCGAAGAAGCGCGAGAACGTGGAGACCGGCTCGACGATGCCGGTCTCGGTGCCGGCCAGCTTCGAGGTGTAGCCCATCAGGAACCAGAGCATGGCCTGGTCCTGGTCCAGGCGGGCGACCGGCGGCAGGACGCCGTTGGCGTCGGCGGTGAGGAAGACGATGGTCCTGGGGTGCTTGCCGCGCGAGGACTTCTTGATGTTGGGCAGGAAGGAGAGGGGATACGAGCCGCGCGAGTTCTCGATCAGCCGCGCGTCGTTGAAGTCGAAGGTGCCGTCGGGATAGACCATGGCGTTCTCCACGATGGCGCCGTGCTCCAGGTAGGGGGCCTCGTGCATGATGGCGTCGTGGATCTGGGGCTCCTTGGCGGGATTGAGGTTGATGAGCTTGGCGTAGCAGCCGAACTCGAAGTTGGCGATGCCGTGGCGGTCCCAGCCGTGCTCGTCGTCGCCCAGCAGCGCGCGGTCGGGGTCTGCCGACAGGGTGGTCTTGCCCGTTCCCGACAGGCCCAGGAAGAGGGCGATGTCGCCGTCCTTGCCCTCGTTGGCCGAAGCGTGCAGGGGCAGGATGCCGGACTTGGGCAGCAGGTAGTTCATGACGGTGAACATCAGCTTCTTGACGCTGCCCATGTAGGCCGAACCGATGACCACGCCGATGCGCTGGACGAAGTCCATGGCCACCACCATGTCGGAGACCGTCCCGTCGGCGAGCTTGCGCAGCTTGCCGGCGTAGCGCAGCTTGTCCAGCTTGTCGGCGGGCAGGGCCAGCAGGGTGAAGGGCTGGTCGTGGTAGATGCTGCGGCCGATGTCGCGCGGGACCGGGCGGAACATGGTGGCGGTGAACAGGGCGGTCTTGGCATGGTCGCTCACCGTGCGCACCGGCAGGGCGTAGCGGCTGTCGGCGCCCACCACGCGGTCGGTGACGTACAGGCGCTCCTTGCCGCGGGCCAGCTTCAGGGCGTCCTCGAGGATCATGGCGAAGGTCTCGGGGGCCAGGGGCAGGTTGTTGGGCGAATCCCAGTCGATCTCGGCCTCGACCTCGGGGCGGCGGACGGTCAGGGTGTCCTTGGGGCTGCGGCCGGTGGACTCGACGCGCGTCCAGGTGGCCAGGGCGCCGCGGGCGCTGACCAGCACCTCCTTGTTGCGCACGGCGGCCTTGATCAGCTCGCGGCGCTTGGGATTGACCAGCGCGCCTTCCTTTTCCGCGATGACGGCGTTCAGTTCCTTTATGAAATCCATGTTTTTCTCCTTTTGTTAAGGAGAAAATTATAGCGCGACGGGGCGGGAAATGCAACCACTGCTTGTCCGACGAGTCTGACATGTCGGACCGGTCTGAAGCGGCCGGGCCCGGCCGAACATTTGACAAAATCTCCGGGAACGTGCTACAATTTGCCATTCTGGAGGAACCATGAAGAAAGACATCCATCCCAAATATATGGATTGCACGGTGGTCTGCGCTTGCGGCAACACCTTCAAGACCCGCTCCACCCTGCCCAAGATCGAAGTGGAGATCTGCTCCTCCTGCCACCCCTTCTTCACCGGCAAGCAGAAGTACGTCGACACCGAGGGCCGCATCGAGAAGTTCAAGAAGAAGTATGGCTACAAGGAACAGTGAGCCGATACTTTCCTACCTCGAAAAGATCCATTCCCGCTTCGAGCAGATCAGCGCTGAGCTGAGCCTGCCCGAGACCGCCCAGCAGACGAAGAAGTTCCGCGAGCTCTCCAAGGAGATCCATTCCCTCCGCGCGCTGGAGGAGAAGTTCCACCAGCTGCGGCGCGTGGTCGGCCGCCGCCGCGACGCCGAGTCCCTGGCCGCCGGCGACGACGCCGAGATGGCCGCCCTGGCCCGCGAGGAGCTGGCCGGCCTCGAGGCCGAGGAGGAGGGGCTGATCCGCGAGACGGAAGTGCTCATGGTCTCCGACCAGGAGGAGGACAGCCGCAACGCCTTCCTGGAGATCCGCGCCGGAGCCGGCGGCGACGAGGCGTCGCTGTTCGCCGCCGACCTGCTGCGCATGTACACGCGCGTGGCCGAGCGCAAGAAGTGGAAGGCCGAGGTCATCTCCACCACCTACTCGGGCATCGGCGGCATCAAGGAGGTCATCCTCTACGTCCGCGGCACCGAGGTGAACAAGTACCTCAAGTTCGAGAGCGGCGTGCACCGGGTGCAGCGCGTCCCGGCCACGGAGGCCTCGGGGCGCATCCACACCTCGACGGTGACCGTGGCCGTGCTCCCCGAGGCCGAGGACGTCGAGGTCGACTTCAACCCCAAGGACATCCGCATCGACACCTACGCCGCGTCGGGCCCGGGGGGGCAGCACGTGAACAAGACCGAGTCGGCCATCCGCATCACCCATTTCCCCACCGGCATCGTCGTCACCTGCCAGGACGAGAAGTCGCAGCACAAGAACAAGGAGAAGGCCCTGAAGGTGCTCCGGGCCCGGCTGTTCGAGCACGAGAAGCACAAGCAGGAGGAGTCGATCGCCCAGAACCGGCGCGCCCAGGTCGGCTCGGGCGAGCGCTCGGAAAAGATCCGCACCTACAATTTCCCGCAGAACCGCGTCACCGACCACCGGGTCAGCGAGCGCAACTTCAACATCGGCTTCATCATCGACGGCGACCTGGACGACCTGGTGGCCGACCTGAGCGAAAGCCACGTCCGCGCCCGCATCGACGACAAGATCAAGGGCCTGACCGCCTAGTGCTGTATTCGCAGCTCTTCGCATCCGCCCTGCGCTCCTTTCCCGGCGGCGAGCTGCCGACCGCCGTGGAGGCGCTGATCGAGAACTCGTTCGCCCTCAGCCGCACGCGCTTCTGGATCGTCCGCGACCAGCCTGTGCGCGACGCCGCCGGGCTGCGCCGCTTCCGCCTCCGCCTGCGCCGCCTGCTGGCCGGTGAGCCGCTGGCCTACATCCTGAAGGAAAAGGAATTCTACGGCGAGACGTTTTGCGTCAGCCCGGCCGTCCTCGTCCCGCGGCCCGAGACCGAGCTGCTGGTCGAGAAGGCGCTCGGGCTGCTGGGCCGGGAGGAGGCGCGGGTCCTGGACATCGGCTCGGGCAGCGGCGCCATCGCCGTCGTCCTGGCCCTGCGCTCGCGCGCCGCGGTGACGGCGCTGGAGCGCAGCCGGCCGGCACGAGCGGTGCTGCGGCGCAACGTCGCCCGCTTCGGCCTGCAGGAGCGGGTGCGGGTGCTGGCCGGCGACCTGTTCCCGCGGGGCAACGGCCCCTTCCGCATGATCGTCGCCAACCCGCCCTATCTCTCCCGGCGCGACTGGCGACAGGCGCCGCCGACGTTGCGCCGCTACGAGCCGCGAGAGGCGCTGCTGGCCGGCCCGCGCGGCACCGAGGTCCTGGCGCGCATCATCGCGGGGGCGCCGGCCCGGCTGGCGCCGCGAGGCTGGCTGCTGCTGGAGATCGGCCACGGGCAGCACCGGGCCGTCCAGGGCTTCCTGAAGCGCGCCGGGCTGAAGGAGATCGACTGCGTGAAGGACTACGCCGGCATCGAAAGGGTCGTCGTAGCGCAGAAGGATTGAAGAACTGGACTTGGCGTACGGCATACGGCGTACGGCAACAGCAATCAACAGAGTGATTGAGACGAGAGATGAGTAAACTCAATAGATCGATCTTTGCCGTTCCCAACACTAACACTAACACAAAGAGCTCGTTGGTCCGTTGGGCCGCACAATGGCTATTGGCAATATGGCTGGAGTTTTCCTGCCTGGAACTGGCGGCACAGACATCCCAGGACGGGAACGAGTTCGTCCTG
>DAHVOV010000247.1 GCA_027318645.1 Candidatus Aminicenantota bacterium | reverse complement strand
GGCGAGGACGGCCACACGGCCTCGCTCTTCCCCGGCGCTGCGACGCTTGACGTGCGCGAGGCGCTCTGCCTGGCCGTGCACGGCTCCCCGAAGCCGCCGCCGGACCGAGCCTAGGATGACGAACACGCTGCACAGGACGGCGGCGGTGCGGAAGCGGACCATCTTGGAGGCGACGGCGGTGCCGATCACGTTGGCCGCGTGGTTGGCGCCCAGCGACCACCCCAGGAACAGGCCGCTGACCAGGAAGAGGTACATCATGATGCGGCCGGCTCAGAAGCCGCGCTTGATGGTGCTGATGCCCAGGCGATCGGCGACGTCCTCGGCATGATCGGAGATGGTCTCGACGTGCAGGGCAAAGTAGCGCAGGTGGATCTTGCGGCTGAGGTCGAGGTCGGAGCTGAAGATCCGCCGCTTGAGCCGGTCGCTGATCTTGTCCGCCTCCTTCTCGTGAAAGTACACCTTATGCAGATAGTTCTTCACCATGTTGAAGTCGTGGAAGAAGGCGCGCACCGCCGTGACCACCGCCTCGGCGGCGGCGACGCTGACGTCGGCCAGGGCCAGGTAGTCCTTGGCGTACTCGCCCGGCACCTGCGGCATCTCCACCGAGAACTGCAGCAGCGTCTTCTTTTCGGCGTTGATCACCGTGTCCATGTTCTCCAGCAGGCCGAGCACGTCGCCGCGGATCTCGGGGATCAGCGAATGGGTGTACAGCTGCGTCTCGATGGCGTGGCGCAGGTCGTCGGCGCGGTTCTCCATGCGCGAGATCTCTCCGATCGTCTCCTCGAAGGCGGCGAACTCCCCGTCCATGTACTCGCGGATGCCGTTGCGGAAGACCAGCGAGGCGCGGCTGACCGTGTCCAGGAACTCGTCGATCTGCCGCTCCAGGGCCTTCGACTGCTTCAGGTGGATGATGCTCATGGCAGTTTGGCGGGGGGGGCGCGCCGGCCGTCCTGGAGCACGTCGCGATAGAACAGCAGCCAGGCCGCGGCCAGGACGGCCAGCGCGAACAGCAGCCAGGGCGAACGGCGGCCGCTGCGCACGGTGCAGGAGAGCGCCACCTCCTCCCCGAGGCCGAGACGGGAGAGTTCGATGCGGCCGGCCAGGCGGCCGCCGGCGCGGGCGATGGCGAAGGGCGCGACCATGCCCTCCTTCTCGGGTTCGGGCACGAAGCGGCTGACGGCGTTGAAGACCCAGCCGTCAGGGAGGACCAGGGCGGCGGAAAAGCGGTCGACGGCGGCGAACGAGACGTTGGCGAAGCGGTAGTCGAGCTTGCGGTTGCCGAAGGGTCCGGGCCGGCCTCCGGCCTTGAAATAGCCAGGCAGGGAGTACTCGACCGCGACCGTGCGCCCCGGGGAAGACTCAGGCGCCAGGTCGAGTTCGATGAACGGCCTGCTTCCCCTGTGTACGATGCGGGCAGAGGCGGGATCGATGCCTTCGGCCCGCAGGGCGCCGGGGGCGGCCCGCAGGGGGAGCAGCACCGGGGCGGCGCCGCCCCGACGGACCTGCAGGACGACGCGCACCCGCGCCGAGCCGTCGGCCTCGAGCGTGACGGTCTCCTCATAGCGCGACAGCTCCTGGCCGCGGGCCGGCATGGCCGCCCCCAGGAGGAGGAGCAGCGCCGCCGCGCCGGTCAGGGCCCGCATCATGGTTCCCTTGCCCGCGCTCATGGCGTGATCCCCAGGAAGCGGAACCAGGTCATGCCGGCGAGCGTGAGGATGATGATGCCGAGCGTCGAGACCACGAAGCCGTACTTGATGTTGTCCAGGACCGAGAACTGCCCGGTGCTGAAGAAGATGACGTTGGGCTTGGCGTTGATCGGCAGGGTGATGACCCAGTCGGTGGTGAAGGCCGCCGGCAGCGCCAGCGCCAGCACCGGGAAGCCCAGCTGCTGGGCGACGGCGACGACGATGGGCATCATGATGATGACGCGCATGGTCTTGCTGGTGAAGAAGATGTGCGCGTACATGTTGGCGGCGATGACGATGACGTAGACGACCCAGAAGTTGGTCCCCGGGCCGACGTGCAGGTGGCGGAACAGGTTGTCGATGGCCCAGCGGGCGGCGCCGGAGTTGTCCAGCGCCAGCCCCCCGGCGTAGGCGCCGGCGCTGAAGAGCATCAGGTGCCAGGGGATGTCGGCCTCGTTCCACTTGATGATGCCGACCTTGGGCAGGAAGGTGATGACCGCGCCGGCCATGGCCGCCATCACCGGGTTGATCTCGAAGCCGAACCAGGCCATGTGGAAGCGGTCGGTGACCCACAGGAAGATGACCAGCCCGAAGATGGCCGCCGCCTTCTTCTCGTTGAACGAGACCTTGCCCATGCGCTCGAGCTGGCGCTTCAGCGTCTCGATGCCGCCGGCGATGACCGGCCGGCGCTCCTCGGGCTTCAGGCGGATGAGCAGGCGCGGCCCGAGGAACCAGGCCAGGAGCATGGTCACCAGCACCACCGGCAGGTTGGCGAACATCCAGTCGGTGTAGAACACCTTCTCGCCGCTCAGCGACATGATCAGCGAGATGGCGATCAGGTTGGCGGTGCTGCCGGTCATGAAGCCGGAGGAGAAGATGTTGACGCCCAGGAGGTTCTGCAGGAAGAGGTTGCGGCCGAAGCCGTTGACCTTGTCGCTGGTCGATCCGTAGATGGCCGCCACCACCATCATCAGCGGCAGGGTCATGACGGCCCGCGGCGCCGTGGCCGGGATGAGCGGCGCCAGGCAGAGCTGCAGGACGAGGAAGGCCAGCAGCATCTTGGAGGCGCTGTGGCCGAAGCGGATGATCAGGTTCAGCGCCAGGCGCTTGGCCAGGGCGGTCTTGACCAGGATCGAGCTCAGCACGAAGGCCATGACGTTCAGCCAGATCACGTCGAAGCCCAGCACGCCCAGCACGTGCTCCTGGTCCCAGCCGTCGGTGAAGACCAGGGCGATCATCAGGATCAGCGAGGTGAGGTAGGTGGGGACCGGCTCGCACACCCACCAGACCAGGGCCAGGGCGAAGCAGGCCAGCACCGCCTGGCCGGAGGCGGTCAGCCCGGCCGGCAGCGGCATGTAGAAGACCAGCAGGAAGACGGCGATGCCCAGCGGCAAGCCCAGGTACTTCATCCAGCGCTCGGCGGCGTTGGCCTTCCGCTCCGGCACCTGCGCCAGCTTGTGCTTGTCGAGGTCGAGGAGGTCGTCGAGGCCGCCGCCCGCCGTGGCCGCCGCGTCCCGCCCCTGCGTCATGTCCGCCATGTCCGGTCCGCTCCCAGCCACCGCCTCACCACTTCGTGAACGGGTGCTTGATCAGGTTGGAGTTGAAATAGCGCGGGTCGCCCGACACCTCGCCGCCGATCCAGGCGGGAAGGTCGATCTTCTGGTTCTCGTCCCGCAGCTCGACCTCGGCCACCACCAGCCCGGCGTTCTCGCCGAAGAACTCGTCCACCTCGAACACCAGCCCGCCGACCGGGACCTTGTAGCGCTTCTTCTCGATCAGCGGCTTCTCACAGATGCCGTCGAGCATGAGGCCGGCATCCTCGGCCGAGATCTCGTACTCGAACTCCGAGCGCGACACGCCCTTGGTGATGCCCTTGATGGTCAGGAAGCCCTTGTCCTCGATGGTGCGCACGCGCACCACCCGCTCCTTGGCCGAGGAAAGGTAGCCCTGGCGGTAGACGGTGCCCTTGGCGCCCTTCTTCCAATCCTCGCCCTTGACGAGAAACTTTCTTTCGATTTCCTTACCCATGGTTCTTCCTCGCGAATTGGATTATAGCACGGGGGTAGGGCGGCCTGCCCCCGCGCTTTCACGTTCAGACGCTTCCCTGCTCAGAACGAATAATAGAAGCCGAACTGGAAGACGTTGTAGTCGTCGTTGCCCGCGTAGTCGCCGTCGCCGGTGGCGTACTCGTCATGGTTGATCATGACGTAGTTGGCGGCGAACTTGAGGTTGGGGTAGGGGTACCAGTTGGCGGCCAGCGTGATGTTGTTGCCCTCGCCGCCCATGACGTCGGCGTCGGGGTCATTGAGGTCAAGGTTGCTGATGCGGGCGGCCAGCTCAAAGGCGCCCAGCCCCTTCTTCTTGGGGTAGATGCGGCCAGCGGGCTCGCCCTCCTCGATGCTGTAGGGGCGCTTCTCGCCGGTGACCATCCAGCTGGCGAAGGCGTAGTAGCCGGAGAAGGCGGCGTTGGGCTTGCCGTCCAGGCGCTTGACCGTCGTCGAGAGATACTCGCCCTGCAGCAGCACCGGGCCGAAGGCGGCAGCCAGCTCCAGGCCGTACTGGTCCCAGGACTGGACGTTCTTGATCTTCCCGGTATTCAGGAAGCGGTTGTCGGCCACGTGCGTCTCGGGCCGGGCGCGGAAGCGCACCGTGCCGCCGTCGCTGGCGTTGGGCTGCGAATGGCCGAAGGAGCCGCCGACGTGGATGAAGGCGTTGTCCTTCAGGATCGGCAGGAAGTTCAGGCGCAGGTTGTAGTTGAGCGCC
>DAHVOV010000237.1 GCA_027318645.1 Candidatus Aminicenantota bacterium | reverse complement strand
GATCGCGGCGACGGGCGTCCGGCGCCGGGGCGGCGGCCATCTTGGCCTTTTCCGGCGCCTGAGCCTCGACGCTGCCGCGAGCCACTCCGCCGACCACCCCGTCGGCGATCATGTCGCTCTCGGCGGCCTCGCGCTTGTCCGCCGCCTGGCGGCGTTCCGCGGCGGCCGGGACCGACCGCGGGGCCTCGGCCAGGATCGCCGGCGCGGCCTCAAGATCCTCCCCTTTTCGCGCCGCGAACTCCTCACGGGCGGGGACGCCGCTCCCTGGGGCGGCCTTTTTCAGGGCCGTGCCAGCGGCGGTGCCGGTCTGATTGGCGAGCGGCGCTTCGCCCGGCCGCGACAGAGCCTCGTCCTGCGCCGCCGAGGCCGCATCCTTCAGCGACGACCCATCGGCGGGCGTTTTCTCCGCTTTTGGCTCTAGGAGCCGTCCGGGCAGCTCTCGTTCAGCGGCGGGCGGGGCCTGCACGCGGCCGCGGCCGATGAAGAAATAGCCGGCGACGACGGCCACGAGCAGGGCGGCGGCAACGCCGAAGGCGGGCCGCAGGAGCGTGACCCTCGCGGCCGGGGGCCGTTTCATGGCCTTGCCGCCGGCCCCGGCCAGGGCGCGGCCGATGAACTCGTCCGGCGCCGCCTCCCGGCCGGCCAGGATATCCACGACCTCGGCCAGCTCCTGGCGGCACTCGCGGCAGAGCGACAGGTGGGCCTCGGCCGCGCGCCGGGATTCGGCAACGAGCCGGCCGTCGGCGAAGGCCGCCAGGGCCTCGCCGCTCAGATGCTCATTCATGGGCTTCCCCCTGCAGGGCGTCGGCGACCTGCCCGCGGTCGAGCCGCTGCCCGCCGTCCAGGCCGGCCCGCAGCTTTCTCAGCACGCGGGCGAGGAACTTGTAGCCCGAGCCCAGGCGCAGCAGCCGCGCCGCCTCGTTGATCCTCATGCCCTGGAAGTAGACCAGCTGCACCAGCAGCCGCTCGCGCTCTTCCAGCCCGGCCAGGGCCGCTTCCAGCCCGGTCTCCAGCCGCCGGCGCAGCGCCCGTCGCTCCTCGTTGTCCAGCTCGGCCTCGGGGGTGCGCAGGTCGGCCAGGATCCTCGTATAGTCGGGCTCGCCGTCGAGGGACACGACGCGGACCTTCTTCAGGCCGAAGTCGCGGCCGTAGCGGGAGCGCAGGAAGTCGAGGGCCAGCCGCCGCGCCACCACCGTCAGCCAGGTGGACAGCTTTGACTGGAAGCCGAAGCGGCGCAGGCGGGCGAAGCGGTCCTCGCGCAGCTTCTCCAGGACGTGCAGGTAGACCGCCATCTTCTCGTCGTAGTCGTCGGTGTAGCGGACGATGGCGCTGTAGATGAAGCCGGAATGGCGCAGGATGAACCTCTGCCACGCCTCCTCGTCGCCGGCCAGGATGGCGTTCACCAGCCGGGCGTCGCTGTCCCCGAGCCACTTCATGGACCCGATTATACCCGCAGGCAAGCGCCCCCTGTCAAGTGCCGGGCCTGTCCAGGGATGGGATGCGATGGCGAGGGCGGTCTCCATGGCGGTCTCCTGCCTCCGCCGGATTAGACGGCAGCGCGGCCGCGGTTGACATCGGGGGCGATTTTCCCGATAATCAGGTCCACGGAGGAGGCGCCATGGAATACGCGGAGATCGGCATCATCGGCGGCAGCGGCTTCTACGACATGGAAGGCCTGGAGGACGCCCATGCCGTCCGCCTGCGCACCCCGTTCGGCGCCCCGTCGGAGAAGCTGATGCTGGGCAAGCTGGGCGGACGCCCGGTCGCCTTCCTCTCGCGCCACGGCCACGGCCATCGCCTGAGCCCCTCGGAGGTGAACTACCGGGCCAACCTCTTCGCCATGAAGATGCTCAAGGTGGAGCGGCTGGTGTCGATCACCGCCGTCGGCTCCCTGCAGGAGGATCTGAAGCCGGGCGAGCTGGTCATCCCCGACCAGTACGTCGACCAGACCTTCAAGAGGGAAAAAACCTTCTTCGAGGAGGGGATCGTCGCCCACGTCGCCTTCGCCGATCCCGTCTGCCCGGAGCTGGCCCCGCTGGCCCAGCGCCTGGCCGGCGGCGCCGGGCTGGTCGCGCACCGGGGCGGCACCTACTGCAACATGGAGGGGCCGCAGTTCTCCAGCCGCGCCGAGTCGCAGGCCAACCGCCGCATGGGCCATTCCCTGATCGGCATGACCCAGGCGGTGGAGGCCAAGCTGGCCCGCGAGCTGGAGATGTGCTTCCTGCCGCTGGCCTTCGTCACCGACTACGACTGCTGGCACCACAGCGAGGAGCCGGTGACGGTGGAGATGGTCGTGACCAACCTGAAGAAGGGTGTGACGGCGGTCAAGAAGCTGCTGCCGGAGCTCGTGCGGCAAATGCCCAGCGAGCGCGGCGGCTGCGCCTGCGCCTCCGCCCTGGCCGACGCCATCATCACCGCGCCGGCCCTGATCCCCGAGAAGACCTACAAGAAGCTCGAGCTCGTCATCGGCAAATACATCCGCTCGCGCATCTGAGGACGCCATGACCGACGAACGCATCCTGGTCATCAATCCCGGCAACACCTCCACCAAGGTGGCGGTCTACGACGGCGCCGCGCCGCTGTGCGTCGAGTCGATCAAGCATTCCGACGAGGAGCTGGCCGCCTTCCCCGACATCAATGCCCAGAGGGACTTCCGCGAGGAGCTGATCCTCGGCTTCCTGGGCAAGAAGGCCATCGATCCCAAGTCGATCCGCGCCATCGCCGCCCGCGGCGGGCTGCTCAAGCCGCTGGCCAGCGGCACCTATGCCGTCGACGCGCGCATGGTCGCCGACCTGGTCGAGGCCCGCCAGGGGCGCCACGCCTCCAACCTGGCCGCCCAGATCGGCTTCTCCCTGGCCAACCGGCTCGGGGTCACCTGCTACATCGTCGACCCGGTGTCGGTCGACGAGGCCGAGCCGCTGGCGCGCTACACCGGCCACCGCCTGTTCAAGCGGGTGATGCTCACCCACGCCCTGAACATGAAGGCCGTGGCCAAGCGCCACTGCGCCGAGAAGGGGCTGCGCTATGACGCCGTCACCCTGCTGGTCATCCACCTGGGGACGGGCAACTCCATCTCCCTGCACCGCGACGGCCGCATGATCGACGCCGTCAACCCCTCCGAGGAGGGCGCCTTCTCCATGGACCGCAGCGGCGGCCTGCCCATCCTGCAGGTGGTGCGCCACGTCCTGGACAACGGCATGTCCTTCAAGGACTTCGAGAAGATGGTCTTCGGAAACGGCGGCCTGTACTCGTACCTGGGCACCAAGGACTTCCTGAAGGTCCGCGACAAGTACCTGGAGGGCGACGCCGCCTTCGTCGAGGTGGTGCAGGCCATGGCCTACCAGGTGGCCAAGGAGACCGGCGGCCTGGCCGCCGTGGCCGGCGGCAGGGTCGATGCCATCCTGGTCACCGGCGGCATCGCCTTCAACGAGTTCTTCGTCGACCTGCTCCGCGAGCGGCTGGCCTTCATCGCCCCCATCCACGTCTACCCAGGCGAGGACGAGATGCAGGCCCTGGCCGAGGGCGTGGCCCGTGTCCTGCGCGGCGAGGAGGCCGCCCGGACGTACTGAGAATGAAAGGAGCCCGCTGCCGCCCGTCCCGCCGTTCCCGCCGGGGAGGAGCCCATGCCGGCCGATGAGCGCCTGAATCCCGCCTCGACCGCCACGGAGCAGCAGATCGCCCAGCTGGAGAAGCGCATCGACGACCTGAAGCAGGAATACATCCTGTACTTCAGCGGCGAAACGCGCCAGCCGCCGGAAAAGAAGCGCGAGGACCTGGAGAAGGCGGTCCGCAAGCTGGTGTTCGGCGGCGCCAAGACGGCGCGCATGGACCTGATCATCCAGAACGTGGCCCAGCGCTTCAGCCTCTACAACAACCTGTGGCTGAAGCAGCTCAACGAGCGCGAATCGGGGATGCTGCCGGGCAAGAAGAAGGCGGCGCCGCCGCCGGCCGCCGCCGCGCGCGCCGACAAGGGGCCGCGGGAGATCTTCCTCACCCTGAACGACGAGGACACCTTCGAGCGCTTCGCCAGCGCCTACCAGGAGCTCCTGCCCGGCGGCGGCGACGAGGAGCGGGAGCAGATCATCACCAGCATCAAGGCCAAGATGCTGACCCACAACCTGGTGGAGGCACGGGTCAGCGTCAGCAAGCAGCACGGCAAGCTGAGCATACGCATCAAGAAATAGAAGAAAGTGTTAGTGTTAGTGATAGTGTTAGGAACAGCACGAGACCAGAACTACCCAAAATACTCGTGACGCGTAACGCGTGACGCGTGACGAGCAACAGCCCTAAGAGCTGAGGCCGCTGGGAAAGCGGGACAAAGAAGAACCTGCCGGGCGGAAGGCGCAAAGCGGACGATGAAAAGCACTTGCCGGGCGCGGGGGCATTCGTCCCCGTGGGGATGCCGCGGCCCAAGGGAACTCCGCGATTGAAGCGGCTTGCGGTCAGCGGCCGGGGGGTTCGGATCCCGCTCCCGGCGCACCTCCCCCCGGATCCCCGCGCGGGGCCGGGCGGGACTACTTGCTGACGCGCTCGATGTAGGAGCCGTCGCGGGTGTCGACCTTGATGACCGTCCCCTCCTCGATGAAGGGGGGCACCATGACCTCGAGCCCGCAGTCGAGCTTGGCCGGCTTGTAGGAGGCCTGCACCGTCGAGCCC
>DAHVOV010000227.1 GCA_027318645.1 Candidatus Aminicenantota bacterium | reverse complement strand
CTGCCGCAAACCGAGTGCGGCGTGCAGGGTGCGTGCCAGCCAGACGCCGGCATCGCCACGGTGGCCGAGATCGCCGCCGACGCGCCGGACGAGCTGTCGGAGACGCTGGCCGCCGTCCGCGGCGCCCACGACGCAGCCGCCGCCCTGGCCGTGGCCAGCCCGGCCGAGGTCCTGATAATCCCGGAGAATTTGTCGTCGGAGGTCGTCGGCCCGCGCTTCTACGAGCGCTACATGCGCGAATACCACGAGACCTGGTGCTCCGAGATCGCCGCCGCCGGAAAATATTCGTGCATCCACCTCGACGGGACGCTCAAGGGGCTATTGCGCCAGGTCGCAAGCGCCGGGTTCGCGTTCATCGAGGCCATGACGCCGGCGCCGGTCGGCGATCTCGCGGTCGAGCGCTGGCTGCTGGCGGCCGACCGCGAGGAGGAGTATCGCCTCGCCTGCGAGCGGACGCTGGCGGAGGGGCGCAGCGTCATCCTGGTCGCCCCCGACCCGGCCAGCGCCCGCTACTGGCAGGAGCGCCTTCCCGGCGCCGATCCCTTCCAGGCGCGCCTGGCCGCCCGGGAGCGCGAGCGCGCCTGGAACGAGTACCGCCGCGGCAAGCGGGGCATCGTCTGCGGCGGCCTGGCGGCGCTGTGCCTGCCGCTGCCGGCGCCCGGGCTGGTGATCGTCGACCGCGCCTCCTCCCCGCTGTACGCCCGCGTCCAGGGCTCGCCCTTCCGCCTCGACCACCTGGCCGGGCTGCGGGCGCGCGCCGCCGGCGTTCCCCTGCTGAACGGCGCCCTCTCTCATACCTGCGCCTCCTGGGAACGGCGCCTGGACCCCGGCTGCACCGACCGGCGCGGGCCGCAGCGCCCCACCGTGCAGGTCCACCCCCTGCGCGGCGGCGACCGCGGCATCCCCCCGGCGCTGCTGGACCTGGCGCGGCGCAACGTCCAGGAGGGGCGGCGGACGCTGGTGCTGGTGAACCGCGTGCAGCCGGCGCTCTACCTGTTCTGCGAGGCCTGCGGCCGCGTCGCCGACTGCCCGCGCTGCGGCGCCGCCCTGCAGGCCGACGGGGACGGCCGCGTCTCCTGCCGGCGCTGCGCCTTCCGCGACGACGCCCCCGGCGGCTGCCGCCGCTGCGGCGGCGGGCTCGAGACGCTGCACGACGTCAGCATCGGCTCGCTGGAGCGGGCGCTGGAGCGCGTCTGCGGCGAGGGCACGGCGCTGGCCCTGACCGCCGCCGAGCTCGGCGATCCGCAGGCGGTCGCCGCCGCCGCCCGCCAGCGCGCCCTGGTCATCGCCACCCCGGCGGCGCTCACCCCCTTCTTCAACGGGCTGTTCGCCGCCGCCGCCTGGGTCAAGCCCGAGGGCTTCGTGGCCATGGAGGAGTTCGACGCCGCCGAGCGCATCCATGCCCACGGCGCCGAGATCGCCGCCACGCTGCAGCCGGGCGGCGAGCTGCACGCCTTCTCCGTCTTCCACTTCCATTACGCGCTGCGGCTGCTGGCGGACGAGGAGCGCTTCTTCGAGCGCGAGCTCAAGTACCGGCGCTGGTTCCAGCTGCCGCCGCTGGCCGACGTCTACGAGCTGGAGCTGCGCGCCGGCAGCCTGCGCGAGCTGGGGGCGGCCCTGCGCGCCCTGTACGGCCGCCACCGCGACGGCCTGGGCATCCGCCGCGCCTACCTGGCCTCGCGCCAGAGGCAGCGCGGCTCCTATCGCGGCGTCCTCGAGCTGCACGCCGCCGCCGCCGCCGTCGCCGCCGCCGGGCTGCCCCGCCTGCGCCGCGCCGCCCTGCGGCGCATCGCCGGCTAGGGGGAAACCCTGCCCGGCCGCCATCCGTATAACCGGCGCAGGGGCTCTTCCGCCCCGACACGCCACGGGAACAAGGAGTCGTCATGAGCGAACTGGTATTGGCATTGCAGGACCTGGTCAAGGACTTCGACGGCAAGCGCGCCGTCGACAACATCAGCTTCTCGCTGCGCCGCGGCGAGATCCTCGGCCTGCTGGGCCCCAACGGCGCCGGCAAGACCACGACCATGCGCATGATCATGGACATCATCGCCCCCGACGCCGGGCGCATCGAGGTCCTGGGCCGCCCGTTCTCCGAGGCCCTGAAGGACCGCATCGGCTACCTGCCCGAGGAGCGCGGCCTCTACCGCAAGCTGAAGGTGCTGGACACGCTGCTCTTCTTCGGCGAGTTGAAGGGCATGAAGGCCGCCGCCGCGCGCGAGCGCGGCCGCATGCTGCTCAAGCAGTTCCAGCTGGACGGCTACGCGGAGAAGAAGGTGGAGGAGCTCTCCAAGGGCATGGCCCAGAAGCTGCAGTTCATCACCACCATCCTGCACGATCCCGAGCTCCTCATCCTGGACGAGCCCTTCTCCGGCCTCGATCCGCTGAACATCGAGCTGGTCAAGGACATCATCCTCAGCCGGCGGCGCGAGGGCATGACCATCATCTACTCCACCCACCTGATGGAGTACGCCGAGAAGACGGTCGACTCGCTGGTGATGATCGACAAGGGGCGCAAGGTCCTGGACGGCACGCTGGCCGCCGTCAAGGCCGAGTACGGGCAAAAGTTCGTCACGGTGCAGTACGAGGGCGACGCGCGCTTCGTCGCCTCGCTGCCCTACGTCCGCTCGTGGCGCGACTCGGGGCGCGAGATGGAGGTCGAGCTCGCCGACCTGTCCAAGCGCGAGCAGCTGCTGCGCGACCTGCTGGGCCGCGTCGCCGTGGGCGGCTTCCAGGTCAGCGAGCCGTCGCTGCAGAACATCTTCATCCGCAAGGTCCAGGAAGGAGCCGGAGCATGAAAAAGATCCTCGCCGTCATCAAGAAGGAATACAAGGTCATCGTCCAGAAGAAGTCCTTCATCATCATGACCATCCTCACGCCGGTGCTGATGGCCGGCATGATGTTCGTGCCGGTGCTGCTGATGAAGGTGGGCCGCACCGACAAGACCATCGCCGTCGCCGACTTCGCCGGCGGCTACCTCCAGGCGCTGAACGCCAAGCCGGCGGAGAAGAAGGAAAGGAAAAAGGGCGGCGTCGACCTCGACGCCATCGACCAGCAGAAGGCGCTCCGCGATGTCGGCGGCCGCATCACCTTCCGGCCGGTGGACCTGGGCGGGCGCGACGCCGCCGCCGTGGTCAAGGAGTACGAGCAGAAGGTGCTGCGCAAGCAGGTCGACGGGCTGCTGCTCATTCCCGCCGGGGTCAAGGCCAGCCGCCAGGTCTCCTATTACTCCACCTCGGTCTCGGATTTTTCCACCCTCAAGTTCATCGAGTCCACCCTGCGCACCGCCATCTCCAAGCAGCTGCTGCTGGAAAAGAGCATCGACCCGGCAGTGGTCGACGAGGCCACGCGCGAGATCGACATGGAGACCTTCAAGGTCAAGAAGGAGGGCACCACCAAGTCCGACTCGGGCATGGACTACATGATGTCGCTGTTCATGATCGTCATCCTCTTCATGATCCTGATCAACTACGGGCAGATGATCATGCGCGGCGTGCTGGAGGAGAAGACCAGCCGCATCTCCGAGCTGCTGATCGCCTCGGCCCGGTCCACGCACATCTTCTACGGCAAGCTGCTGGGCATCGGCCTGGCCGGCCTGACCCAGGTGGGCATCTGGATCGTGCTGGCCGGCCTGCTGGTCACGCGCTTCTCGGGGAGCATCGACGCGGGCATCCTCTCCTTCCTCACCCCGGAGATCGCCCTCTACTTCGTCGTCTTCTTCGTGCTGGGCTTCTTCGTCTACGCCATCCCCTACGCCTTCATCGGCGCCGCCGTCAACACCGACCAGGAGGCGCAGCAGTTCGCCGGCGTGCTGTCGGTGCTGATCATCGTCCCCTACATCCTCGGCATCTCGGCCCTGCAGAACCCGAACTCGGCGCTGACCGTCGGCGCCTCGCTCTTCCCGCTCTTCTCCCCCATCCTGATGTTCATGCGCATCACCACCGCCGTCCCGCCGCTGTGGCAGATCCTGTCCGCCATCGGCCTGTGCCTGCTGACCATCTGGGGGCTGGCCTGGCTGGGCGCCAAGATCTTCCGCGTCGGCATGCTGATGTACGGCAAGAAGCCGACCCTGGGCGAAATGCTGCGCTGGGTGCGTTACAAATAACAGCAACTCGGCGGACGGCGCACGGCTGACGGCGTACGGCAACCGCACTAGATCGAAACAAGCGAGATGCTGCGCTGGGTGCGTCTCAGATAACAGCCGCTCGGAAAACGGCGTACGGTTCACGGCATACAGCAGAGGGCATACGCTGCAAGGAAGCTGCAGAGCGCAAGCTGGCCAGGGAATGATTCCTTAGAAACCGAACCGCGGAAGAACGCTTTTGGCCCCAATGAGAATGATCACGGCCGGATATTGATCGTTGAGCGCCTTGCCGTATGCCGTACGCCGTCAGCCGTCCGCCGGGGCCGCTACTCGCTGAGCTTGTAGGACAGCGCCTCTTTCAGCTCGTAGAAGTCGCTGCCCTTGGGCACGTTGCGCAGCTTGGTGAGGAGCGTCTCCGGGTCGATGAGCTGCTCGAAGGGGACGCCGACGATGGAGAAGTTGTCCGAGACCGAGACCATGCAGCCGAACTGCCTGTTCTTGTAGAGCTTGAAGGCGCCGTAGCCGAGCATGCTGGACATGACCACGTCGAAGCTGATGGGCAGGGCGTTGCGCGTCTCGTAGCCGATCTGCTTGTAGATGATCTTCTTCTTGCGGCCGGTGCGCTGGTGGTACAGGCGCTCGGCGGCGTCGCGCAGCACGCGCCCCACCTCGGCCGTGCCCAGGATGACGTTGCCGTGGCGGTCCGTCTCGGTAGGGCGGTACTTGTCCGGCAGGCGGTCGGCCAGCCCTTCGGCCACGCAGATCACCCCGTAGTACTTGTCGTTCTTCTCGCGCAGCAGCATGGTGTCCACGATGCGCTCGGCCAGCCTTTCCAGGTCGAGCACCTCCTCGTCGACGTCCTCGGTGGAGATCATCTGCACCGCCTCGCCGGCGATGCCGGCGGCGTAGGTCAGCCAGCCGGCCTTGCGGCCCATCAGCTCGGCGATGAAATAGGAGCCGGTGCTCTCGGCGTCGGCCTTGAGGTTGAGCAGCGCCTCCTGGCTGGCCTGCACGCTGCTCCAGTAGCCGAAGGTCCAGGCGATGCCGAAGTAGTCGTTGTCGATGGTCTTGGGGATGTGGATCACGGGCAGCCCCAGGCGGTTCAGGAAGTTGGCCGTCTTGAGCGTGTCGTCGCCGCCGATGGTGATCAGGCAGCCGACGCCCAGCGCCTGCAGGGCCTCGAGGATGTGCAGCAGGCGCCGGTTCTTCTCGGGGTCGTCCAGGTCCTGGGGCGACTTGATCAGGCGCCCGGGGTTGGCCCGCGACGTCTTCAAGTAGACGCCGCGGTGGTTGCGGATGCGCGAGATCGTGGCGTCGAGCGCCTGGTAGTGGACGCCGGCCGACAGCGAGTAGCGGTTGCGGCCGTCATAGTCCTCAAGGAACTCGAAGCCGAAGAAGAAGCCGATGATGGGCACCTTGGCGTTGATGAAGTTGAGGGCCACCGAGGAGATGACGGCGTTGGCCGACGGCGCCGGCCCGCCCGAGAACAGGATGGCCGCCTTCTTGAGGTTGCTGAAGTCGAACATGTGGGGGATGGTATGCGATTTTCCGCCCCCTGTCAAGGCGGAGCCCCGCTTCCCTTGGCCGGGAAAAAGGAGTATAACCGTCCCCATGAGGACATTCGCCGACGACCAGAACTGTTTCGTGTGCGGCCGCAAGAACGGCGCCGGCCTGCAGCTGGAGTTCCGCCGCGACGCCGCTGCCGGCGCCGCCGAGGCCGGGGTGGCCTTCCCGGTGCAGTACCAGGGCTGGCGCAGCACCGTTCACGGCGGGCTGCTGGCCACGGTGCTCGACGAGGCCATGGTCCAGGCCGCCGCCGCCGCCGGGCTCAAGTGCGTCACCGCCGAGATCACGGTCAAGTTCCGCAAGCCGGCCATGACCGGCGAGCCCTGCCAGGTCTCGGCCCGGGTGACGGAAGCGCGCGGGCGCATCGTCTTCGCCGAGGGGCGCCTCTGCGACGGCCGCGGCCAGGCGCTGGCGCAGGCGACGGGAAAGCTGTTCAAGGTGGAATAATAACGAATCACCGTAATTCGTGATTCGTTGTTCGTGATTCGTGGAGCGAGCACGGAACGAGCTTCGCGACCCTGGATTTTCATGCCCTGCTAGGGAAGGATATCGGCCAGTGCTCTTCGCGAATTACGAATCACGAATTACGAATCACGGTTCCGCCATCATCTTCTCTGCCAGCTCGAAGATCTCCTGAGGCGTGATGCGCTCCAGGCACTCGCGGCGCGGGCAGTCGGGGAAGACGCCGTCACGGTAGCAGGGAGCGCAGTCGAGCCCCTCCCCCTTCCAGACGGTGACGCTGCCGGCGGCCAGCGGCTTGAGCTCCTCGGGCGGCGTGGGGCCGAAGATGGCGATGAGCGGCGCCTTCACCGCCGCCGCCAGGTGCATCAGCCCCGAGTCGTTGGCGATGACCAGCCGCGCCCCGCTCATCAGGGCGGCGGCCTCGGCCAGCGTGGTGCGGCCGCTCAGGTCGACGACGGCGGGCTGCGCCGTACGGATGGCGGCGGCGATGCCCGCGTCGTTGGCCCCGCCCAGCAGCAGCACCGGGCGGCCGGCGCGATGCAGCAGGCCGGCCAGGGCGGCGAAGTTCTCCGCGCTCCAGCGCCGGCTGCTCATCTCCTGCTTGACGTTGGCGGCGCCGCCCGGGGCCAGCGCCACCGCCTCGCCGAGGGCCACGGGGCCGAGGAACTTGGCGGCGGCAGCGGCAACGGCGCCGGGAGCGAGGGGGAACTCCATGGCGAAGTCCAGGCAGAACGGCCCCAGCCGCCGGACCAGGTCGCAGTAGCGGAAGATGTTGTGCTTGACGCCCCGCAGCGGCTCGGCGTCGGTGAGCAGCAGCCGCCGCGCGCGGCGGGCGCCGGCGCGGGCGAAGCCGATGCGCCGCCGGCAGCCCCCCAGCCAGAGGATGAGGTTGTAGCGCCAGTCGCGGTGGAAGTTCAGCCCCACGTCGTAGCGCTCGCGGCGCAGGCGCCAGGCGGCCTTCAGCACCTCGGCGGAGCGGGCCGCGAACGAGCCGCGGAAGAGGCGCCGGTCATCGATATAGTGGATGCGGTCCAGGTGCGGGTTGGCCTCGACCACCGCCCGCATCGACCGGCCGGCCAGCAGGCCCAGGACCTCCGCCCCGCCCTCGCGCTTCAGGGCGCGCAGCGCCGGGGTGGCCATCAGGATGTCGCCGATGGCGGCGACCTTGATCACCACGACCTTCATGCCGTCCGCCCGCGCCAGTGCTCCAGCAGGTCGCCCAGGGTGCGCTCGAGGGCGAATTCCGGCCGCAGGCCGAAGCGCGCGCGCAGGCGCCCCGGGTTGCCGCGCAGGACCGGGTTGTCCAGGGGGCGGAAACGGGCCGGGTCCGTCTCGACGCGGATGGGGACGCGCGCCGCCGCCAGCAGGATGTCGAGGATGCGGCGGATGGAGACGACCTGCCCCGAGCAGGCGTTGACCACCTCGCCGGGCCGGGCGCCGGCGGCGATGACCGGCAGCCAGCGCGCCACGTCGCGCACGTCGGAGAAGTCGCGCTCGGCCTCCAGGTTGCCGACGCGGATGACGGGAGCCGCCTCGCCGCGCTCGATGCGCGCCACCTGGCAGGCGAAATCCGAGGCCACGAAGCGCCGGTCCTGGCCGGGGCCGGTGAAGTTGAAGGCGCGCACCATGCAGGCCTTCATGGCGAAGGCGCGGCCGTAGAGGTCGCCCAGCATCTCCATAGCCAGCTTGGACAGGGCGTAGGGGCTCTGCGGCGCGGTGGGGCTCGACTCGCGGAAGGGCTCGCTGCCGGCGCCGCCTTCGCCGGGCGGGACGGCCCGGTACACTTCCGCCGAGCTCATCAGCAGCAGGCGCGAGTCGGGCGCCGACGCCTGCAGCGCCTCCAGCAGGTTCGAGGTGCCCATGAAGTTGACCTCGTAGGTCAGCTCGGGGTTCTTCCAGGTGAAGCCGACGTTGGCCACCGCCGCCAGGTGATAGGTGACGTCGGGGCGGATGATCTCCAGCATCTGGGCGATGTCGAGGCGGCGGCGGATGTCCACCTGGAACACCTCGACATCGGCATAGGTGAAGCCGGGGACCTCGGTGATGCCGAAGACCTGGTTCGTCCCCGCCGCCAGCAGCCGCGGCAGCAGGTGCGAGGCCAGGAACCCCGAGCAGCCGGTGACCAGCACCCTACTCATAGTTCTTCCGCAGGTGGCGGAGGTAGTCCTTTTTGGCGATCAGCTTGCGCCACCAGGCCTCGTTGCGCCGGTACCACTCCACCGTGCGCCGCAGCCCGGCGTCGAAGTCCACCTGCGGCTCCCAGCCCAGGGCGCGCATCTTCCCCCACTCCAGGGCGTAGCGGAAGTCGTGCCCCTTGCGGTCGGCCACATGCTGCACCAGCGACTCGGGCTTGCCCAGCAACGACAGGACGGCGCGGGTCACCTCGAGGTTGCTGCGCTCCTGGCCGGCGCCCAGGTTGTACGCCTGCCCGGGCTCGCCCTTCTCGATGAGCGCCAGCAGCCCGCGCACCGTGTCCTCGACGAAGAGCCAGTCGCGGCGGTTGCCGCCGTCGCCGTAGAGCGGCAGAGGCTGGTCCTGCAGCGCCCGGGTGAGGAAGAAGGGGATCAGCTTCTCCGGGTACTGGTAGGGGCCGTAATTGTTGGCCGGCCGGGCGATGAGCACCGGCAGGCCGTAGGTCTTGAAGTAGGAATAGGCCAGGCGGTCGCCGCCGGCCTTGGAGGCCGAGTAGGGCGAGGAGGGGTTCAGCGGGCTCTCCTCGTCGAAGCCGCCGCTGGCGATGCTGCCGTAGACCTCGTTGGTGGAGACGTGGACGAAGAGCCGCACGTTGCCGGCCTTCATCGCCTCCAGCAGCACGAAGACGCCGTAGACGTCGGTGAGGATGAAGTCGCCGGGGTCGTGGATCGAGCGGTCGACGTGGGTCTCGGCGGCGAAGTTGACCACGACGTCGGCGCCGGCCATGGCCCGGGACACGGCCTGCGGGTCCTGGATGTCGCCCTGCACGAACTCGTAGCGGCCCTCCACCCCCTGCAGGTTCTCCAGGTTGCCGGCGTAGGTCAGCTTGTCCAGGTTGACCAGCTCGATGCCGGGATGGCGCTCGTGGACGAAGCGGATGAAGTTGCTGCCGATGAAGCCGGCGCCGCCGGTGACCAGGATCCTGCGCACGTCGCGGCCGTCGCGTCGCATCATGTGCCTCCGAAGAAATTGCTGACCATGCCCAGCTCGCCCAGCGACAAGCCGAGCTGGAACTGGGTCTCGTTCCGGCCCATCCAGGAATAGAACTTGATCTCGGCCTTGAGCAGCAGGCACTGGAAGTCGAAGCCGGCGCTCAGCGCGGCGAGCAGCAGGCGCTTCTCGGTGAGGTCCCACTCCAGGCGCGTGTCGAGCTTCAGCGGGAAGCCCGCCGCGTCGAGGCGCAGCGCCCCCCCCAGCTGGCGGCGGTTGAGCTCGAAATCGGCCCGCTGGTACGGGTTGCGGTAGAGGTTGTAGGAGAACGAGCCGGTCAGCGGCGCCCCGGGGCGGCTGTAGCCGGCGCGCAGGTTGAGCATCCTCAGGCCGTGGATATAGTGGTTGTAGTCGGAGCTGGCGTCCAGCGTGAAGTCGCGGCCGAGCCGCAGGCGCAGCGTCTGGGTCAGGTTGGAGAAGGCCGGGTATTCGCCGTTAATCTTGCGGTTCAGGTTGGCCGCGGCGGGGTCGAAGTAGTACTGCTGGCCGATGGTGTAGGAGAGGATCTCGCCGGCGCCGGCGGCGGAGCCGGCGGCGCCGCCGGAGCGGGACAGCAGGCGCGTCGTCAGCTGGAAGGAGGCGTAGGAATAGGCGGGATAGTCGAAGCGGTTCACCCGGACCACGCGGTCGCCGTTGACGGTGTCCCCGGCGTAGCAGACGACGAGCTGCGGCTCGATGACGTGCTTCAGCCGGCCGGAGCCGGAGCCGAAGACGCGGCTGAAGATCGGCCCCTTCAGGCTGAGGGAAACCGTCTGCGAGCGGACGAAGACCGGCTCGTCGAGGACCTCCCGGGTCTCGGGGTCGAGGCTCTGGTCGTACAGGACGTTGGACGACTCGAGGTCGAGCGAGCCGCTCAGCCAGGGCAGCCGCAGCAGCGGCAGCTGGTAGGAGGGAGTGAAGGTCAGGCGCTGGCTCCACACCCCGCCGATGAGCTCCGGGTCCTCGTCGTAGCTCTGGCCGCTGAATCTCGTGCGCAGGAATCCCGCCGCCAGCGAGAGGTAGCCGGGCAGCCGGCCGATCTTCTGCTGGTTCAGGTTCAGCGCCACCGCCGGCAGCTGCTCCTCGACCTTGGAGGTGTCCTTGAACACGTAGTAGGTGTCGCGCCGCGAGGAGGAGACCGTCAGCTGCACGTTGCGGAAGGAGGAGGTGAGGGCCGCCTCGGTCGTGAAGTTGGCCGACTTGAGCAGGTCGAAGGCGCTGTCGAACAGGCGCAGGAAGCCGGGACGGCTCTGGCGGTTGACGTTCAGCCGCAGGCGGGTGTTCAGGAAGGGCAGCGTCTGCTGGTGCTCGGCGTCCACGTAGTAGTCGGATGCGGTGAGGTTGTAGACGCCGTTGTCGGGGCGGTAGCGGAAATAGTAGGCGCGGGCGGTGCCGCTGGCGCGGCGGAACAGGTAGCGCAGCTCGTCGCTGAAGCCCCAGCCGAGCTTGGAGAAGTAGTCGACGCCCAGGGTGGTGTCGAGGTTGGGGCGGATGGCCCAGAAGAAGGCGTTCTTCAGGAAGAAGCCCTGCAGGGTCGAGCTGCCGATGCCGGGGAAGAGCAGGCCGGTGGCCCGGCCGTCCTTGTTCAGCGGGTAGCGCAGGTAGGGCAGGTAGAGGACCGGCACGCTCTTGAGGCGCAGCACGGCGCCGAACAGCTCGATGTAGCGGTCCTTCTTGATGCGCCCCGAGCGGCCGTTGATGCGCCAGCGCGGGAAGATCTGCGCGCAGGAGGAGAACTCCAGGTGCCGGAAGGCCAGCGTCTCGCGGTCGGTCTGCTCAAGGCGGTCGGTCTGGTAGCGCACGGTCGGGCTGGCCAGGCCGTAGGCGTCGAGCAGCTCGCCCTTCTGCGTCTTCAGGTTGAACACGAGCTTCTCGCCGCTGAGGACCATGTCGCGGTCGGTCATGGTCACCCGACCCTCGGCGAACAGCTCGCGCGTCTTCAGGTTGAAGTCGATGGCGTCGGCGTACACGGCGCTCCCCTGCCAGAGGACCTCCACGTGGCCGGCGGCGCGCATGGACTCCTCGCCGATGGTCTTCTGGTCGGCGAGGATGACCGGCTCGTCGCCGCCGCTCTGGGCGCGCAGCGCCGGGACGGAAACGAGCGCCAGGACGAAAAAGCAGAGAACGGCTGCGCTTCTCATGTGAGGGTCCACTGTACCATGTTTCGCCGCGGCACGCAACCGGGCCGCGCCGGCGCCGCGGCGTGCAGCCGCCCGCGGTTTGTGCTACCATGAGGCCATGAAAACCACAAGACTTGCGCTTGTCATCGCGCTGCTGGCCGGCACCGGCGCGGCCTGCGCCATCCACATCCCCTGGGAGGCCATGGACGACTACGACGGGGTGCGCGTGGTGATGCTCGTCACCCCCGACGACGCCGACGTGCTGCTCAACGGCCGCTTCATCGGCGCCGCCTACGAATACGCCGACTCGCGCGTGGCCCTGCGCCTGGCCTCGCGGGCCAACGAGCTGGTCTTCCGCCGCGAGGGATTCCGCGAGCAGGCCGTCGACCTGCGCGACTACCCCTCGCGGCGCATCACGCTGCGCGTCGATCTCGCGCCCGCGGCCGGCGCCGCCCCCGCCGCGGCGGCACGACCCGAAGCGCCGCCCGCCCCGGCAGACCGTGACCAGGCCTACGAAGCCAAGAGCGAGCCCCTGCCGCCGCTGCCCCCCCAGCCCCCCGCCGCGCAGGAGCGCTTCCTCGTCGAGGTGGCGCTGACCGTCACCCCGGAGGAGGCCGCCGTCTACGTCGACGGGCGCTTCTGGGGAGTGGCCCCGGCGGCCGGCACGTTCATGGTCCTGCGCCTGCCGCCCGGGAAGCATGCCGTCGCCGCCTTCAAGCCGGGGTACGCTCCCGACGCCAGGGAGATCATGGTCCCCAAGCAGGAGAAGTACGAGCTGAAGATCGCCCTCGGGAAATAGGCGGGGGCCACCGCTGTCCAAAAATTGTTCTGTGAAGGGACAGCATGCTCGGCATAAGGGTTTTTAAGCTAGTCCCTGCGGACTTCTAGACAAGGTCAGGTGCCCGTAAGACTAAAATTCCAAGCACCAAGCTCCAAATCCCAAATAAATTCCAAGTTCCAAATTCCAATGACCCAAACGAAGGCGCTCAAGCGATACGCTGCCACTACCGGAAATTGGGCAGTGAGTCCATGAACGAGTGCGTTACCTTTTCGTTTTGGTCATTTAGACATTGGTGTTTGGTGCTTATTTGGAATTTGGTGCTTGGAAATTGGTGCTTCAGTCTTACCCGTTTCATTGGGTGTCATTAAAACATTTTCTTGACAAATCGGGGTCGCGGGTACGCCCGCAGGCCCCGCCTCCGCCAGCTGGCTGCGGGCAGGGAAACGCCGATCCTGCAGGGCCGCTCCCCTATCTCAGGTTCGGCATCACGAACTGGGAATAGGCGAGCAGCAGCAGCATGGCGATCAGGGGCCGGATCAGCCCGCGTCGCAGCCGGCGCACGTCGGCGGCGGAGACTTTCGCGTCGAACGCCTTCTGCCTGTCCGCCGTCACGACCAGCGCCAGCAGCCCGGCGGAATAGGCGAAAGCCGTCGCCAGATAGACCGCGTGGGAGACCGGGTTCCCCGGGTAGCGGCCCAGCAGGTGGGCACAAAACGGGATGAAAGCGGCCCAGATCAGCAGCCAGACATGGATGGCCAGGATGGCCTTGGTGACCCGGGCCAGCTTGGCGTACAGCGTGTTGTGGCCGATCCAGAAGCCGCTCAGGATCATGAAGCTGAAGAGGTAGCTCAGGAAGGTGCGCCAGTGGTGCAGCAGGGCCCGTCCCAGCTCCGCGGCCGACCTCTTGTCGGCGATCTCCGGCAGCTTCAGCTCCAGGACGAGGATGGTCAGGGCGATGGCGAATACGCCGTCGAACAGGAACTCCAGCCTGCCCTTGCTGATGGTGGTGGAGAAAGCCGTATTGTCCCTGGTGGCCATGGTCCGCTCCTTACTGTGATTGCGCCGGCGCGAGGCCGCGCAGGAGCATGATAGCAGCCGGCTGCGCCCTTGTCAAAGGATTTTCTTGACAGCGCAGGCCGCGTCGACTATATAGACAGGGAGATGCCGAAAGGAAATCCTTCCGCCGCGGCCGCGCGCCCGCGCCGCATGCATGGCGTCGCGACCGTCCTGCCGCTGCTGCTGGCGCTCTCCGCCCCCCTGTTCCCCGCCGTCAGCCCGGCGCTGAAGGCGGAGTACGGCCGCTGGGTGCGACGCAGCTGGACCACCCGCGACGGCCTGCCGCAGGACACGGTGTACGCCCTGGCCCAGGCCGTGGACGGCTGCCTGTGGATCGGCAGCGAGGGAGGCTTGGCGCGCTTCGACGGCGCCGCCTTCACCGCCTTCCGCCGGGGCACGACGCCGGGGCTGGCGAGCGACTCGGTCACCGCCCTCGCCGCCGGGCCCGACGGTTCCGTCTGGGCGGGCACGTTCGGCGGCGGGCTCTCCCGGCAGCGCGGCGGCCGCTTCACGCGCACCGCCGGCCTGGCCGCCGACCGCATCTGGGCCCTGCACCGCGAGGACGGCGGCGCGCTGTGGATCGTGTCGGCCGAGGGCGACGTGTCCTGCCTGGAGGAGGGGCGGCAGCCGGCCCAGGCGCTCATCGACGGCCTGCCCGGCGGGCGGGCCACGGCCATCGCCGGCAGCGAGAAGGACGTGCTGTGGATCGGGACGCGCGGCGGGCTGGCGGCCGTCCGCAACGGGCGGCTGGCCGTCATCCGCCGCCGCGACGGCCTGGCCGGCGATGACGTCTACTGCCTGTTCGTCGACCGCGGCGGCAGCCTGTGGGTGGGCACCACCACCGGCCTGAGCCGGGTCGACGCTGCCGGCATCCGCCGCTTCACCGTTGCCGACGGATTGGCCGGCGACCTGGTGCGCGCCATCAACGAGGACGCGCTGGGGCGCATCTGGATCGGCACCGACAAGGGAGTGACCGTCATGGAGCCCGGCGGCGTGCCGGCCTGCACCGTCCCCGAAGGCCTGGACCGCGGCGCCGTCATGGCCATCTGCCGCGACCGCGAGGACGGCATGTGGGTCGGGTTCGCCGCCGCGGGGCTGGGCTACTGGCGGCGCAACGAGGCCCGCGTGCACGGCAACGAGGAAGGTCTGCCCGGGCCGCAGGTCACCGCCGTCTGCCGGGACGGCCGGGGCCGCTTCTGGGCCGGCACGCGCGGCCAGGGCCTCGCCCGGCGCGAGAACGGTTCCTGGCGCTCCTTCTCGGGACGCGACGGCCTGGCCGGCGGCTTCGTCACCTCGCTGCTGGCCGACGGTCCGGACCGGCTGTGGATCGGCTTCATGGAGGCCGGGCTGCAGCTCATGGAGCACGGGGCGTTCCTTCGCGGCGACCCGCGCGGAAGCGCGGCCGGCAGGCCGGTGCTGTCGCTCTTTCGCGACGGCCGGGGCCGGCTGTGGGCGGGAACGGACGGCGCCGGCCTGGACTGCCTGCAGGACGGAAGCTGGCGCCATTTCGGCCCGGCCTCGGGGCTGCGGGGCAGCGTCATCACCTCTCTGGCCGAGGACCGCCGGGGGCGCCTGTGGGCCGGCAGCGTCGGCGCGGGGGTCCAGGTCCTCGACCGCGGCGCCTGGCGCCGCTGCTCCGTTGCCGAAGGGCTCGCCGGCGACACGGTCTATGCCCTCCATGCCGACGGGCGGGGCAACGTCTGGCTGGGGACCGACAACGGGCTGGGGCTGTTCCGCCAAGAGCGGTTCTACTCCTTCCGCCGGGCCGGCGGCGCGCTGAACGGCCCCATCCTGGCGATCGTCGAGGACGGCGCCGGGGGCCTGTGGATGAGCACGCTGACCGGGATCCTCAGCGCCCGGGCCGCGGAGCTGGAGGAGGCCGCCGCCCGGGAGGGGCTCGGCGCCCGCTGCCGGCTCTTCGGGGAGATGTCGGGGCTGAGGAGCAGCGTCTGCGCCGGGGGCTTCCAGCCCGCCGCCTGCCGCGACGGCCGCGGCCGGCTGTGGTTCCCGACGCAGAACGGCCTGGTCGAGATCGACCCGGGCGCCCTGGCCGCGCCCCCGCCCCCGCCCGTGCCGCGCATCGAGCTGGTCAAAGCCGACGGCCTCACCGTCTCTTCGCAAGGCCGCGTCCGCCTGCCGGCCGGCACCCGGCGCCTCGATCTCCGCTTTGCCGCGGCGTCCTTCGCCGACCCGCAGCAGGTGGAGTTCGCCACTCGGCTGGACGGGCACGAGACGGAATGGAGCGCGCCGGCGCGCCAGGGCGAACGCAGCGTGTCCGGCCTGCCCCACGGGGAGTACGCCATCCGCGTCCGCGCCCGCGGCGCCGGGGGCGGCTGGAGCCGCGACGACGCCGTCTACC
>DAHVOV010000177.1 GCA_027318645.1 Candidatus Aminicenantota bacterium | reverse complement strand
CCGATCTTTCTTCAGGTACTCCTTGAACTTCGCCCGGCGCTCGGCGCGGTCGATGGCCAGGCCGATGTCGCGGCACTTCTCCTTGGCCACCAGGTTGTCGGGCTCGAGCGCCAGCGCCTTCTGGTAGCGCTCCTGGGCCGTGCGCAGGTCGCCGCCCTCGGCGGCCTGGTCGCCCTGCTCCAGGTACCAGTCGGCGCCGCGGGTCTTGGTCTCGGCGGCCGGCTTCGCCGGCGCCGGCGGGGTGAGGATGCGGTCGAAGACCACGGTGCGCGCGTCGTCGGGGTTCAGCCCCTTGCCGACCTCGAGCTCCACCTCGGCCGTCCGCTCGCTCACGCGGGCGACGGTGAAGCTGCCGATGTTGATCGTGTACTCGCCTTCGACGGGGTCCTTGTAGACGGCCCGGACGGTCCCCTTCATGCCGACGGCCACGCCGTCCAGGGCGCCGCGGTCGATGGTCAGCATCGTCCCCTTGCGGGCCGTGACATTGGCGGATGACTCGGCGGCCGGCAGGGAGGAGGCGGCCAGGATCGCCGCGGCCAGTAAGATGATTGCCTGTTTCATGATGGCTCCTGCACTGCCGTCCATTCAACCACAATCGGGCGCCAATTTCAACACCGGCCTGGCGGGCGCGCGGAGCTCTTTGCAGCGCCGGGGGTTTCTGCTACAATCGCGGCCATGAGCGAACACGACGGGACCCCGGACGCGGCCGGCCGCCGGCCCTCGCTGCCGGCCCGGCTCTTCTTTTTCGCCTTCGACCTGCTGGCCGGCCGGCGCACGACGCTGCACAAGCTGTGCCTGCTCGAGCTCCTGGCCGCGGTCCCTTACCGCGCCTGGGAGAACCGGGCCTACCTCAGGCTCAGCCGCCGCGCCGGGGACCCCGGCGCGCGCCGCCGCTCCCAGGAGCTCATCGCCTGGGCGCGGGCCGCCCAGGACAACGAGTACGGCCACCTGCTGGCGCTGCAGGCGCTCATCGGGGAGGAGAAGGAGCGGCGGCCCTGGTACGGCGCCGGCTGGGTGGTGCGCCCCGCCTTCGCCTCCTACCGGCTCCTTTCCTGGGCGCTGGCGCGCGCCTGCCTGGGCTGCGCCCTGCGCTTCAACGCCGAGTTCGAGGAGCATGCCGAGCGCACCTACGCCCGCTTCGCCGCCGACCACCCCGAGTGGGAGGGGCGGCCGCTGCCCGCCGAGCTGGAGCGGGAGCGCGGCGCCGTCGGCTGGGCCGGCCTGTTCCGCGCCATCGCCCGCGACGAGCGCGATCATCGCGACCACAGCCTGCAATTCGCCGGCCAGGCCCGGGACAAGGCGCCTGGCAAGGACCGGCCCTAGGAGCGGGCCGGCAAGGAGGAACCCCATGCCCGACAAGCAATGGAACAGCCCGCCGCCGCTGACCGTCGACCCGCAGCGGACCTACCGGGCGCGCATCGAGACCGAGCGCGGCACGATCGTCCTGGAGCTGTACGCCCGGCACGCGCCGGTGACGGTCAACAACTTCATCTTCCTGGCGCGCCAGGGCTTCTACGACGGCGTCCGCTTCCATCGCGTGATCGCCGATTTCATGATCCAGGGCGGCGACCCGACGGGCAGCGGCCGCGGCGGCCCGGGCTACCGCTTCGCCGACGAGCTGAAGGGCAACCCGCTGAAGCACGGCGCCGGCGCCCTCTCCATGGCCAACGCCGGCCCCGACACCAACGGCAGCCAGTTCTTCATCACCCATTGCCCGCAGCCCCATCTCGACGGCCGGCACACGGTCTTCGGCAAGGTGGTCGAGGGCCAGCCGGTGGTCGACGCCGTCCGCCAGGGCGACCGCATGCTGCGGGTGACGGTCGAGGAGTAGCGCCCGCCTGGCGGCATGCCCCGGCGGCCATTCAATCCACGACTGCGAGGCAGGCAAAGCCTCGCATGTCGTGGTGGAAGCTTCGCCGCCGGGAGCGATTTGCAAAACCGGGGCACGGCGGGTATGATGGGCCCATGAACGAGCGGCCGGCCAAGGAAGACTATTACCTGAACATCGCCCAGGTGGTGGCGCAGCGCTCCACCTGTCTGAAGGTGCTCATCGGCGCCATCATCGTCAAGGAGGACCAGATCATCGCCGCCGGCTACAACGGCGCGCCGCGGCACACGCGCAGCTCGCTGGACCACGGCTTCTGCCTGCGCCGCCGGCTGCAGATCCCCTCCGGGACCCAGTACGAGCTCTGCCGCTCGGTGCACGCCGAGCAGAACGCCATCATCAACGCCGCCCGCGCCGGCGTGAGCCTGCTCGGCGGCGACATGTTCATCTACGGGGCCGACCGCGAGTCGGGGCAGGCCGTCTTCGCCTTCCCCTGCTTCATCTGCAAGAAGATGATCATCAACGCCGGCCTGCGGAGCGTGCTGGTCTCCGCGGCGGACGCCCAGGGCGCCGGGCGCACCCGCCGCTTCCAGGTCGAGGACTGGGCGCGGGAGTGGCGCGAGCAGGACATCCTGGAGGACAGCGTGCGCTACGGCCGGACGGAGTGAGCGTGGCCGCGCGCGGGCTGCACATCGGCCTGACCGGGCGCATGGGCTCGGGGAAGGGCGAGGTGGTGCGCCTGCTCGAGCGGCGCGGCTTCCGCTACGCCTCGCTTTCCGACATCGTGCGCGCCGAGGCGGCGCGCAGCGGCGGCGGCACCCGCCGCGACGACATGCAGGACGTCGGCAACCGCCTGCGGGCCGAGGGCGGCGCCGGCGTGCTCGGCCGCCGGGTGCGCGAGGCGATCCAGGCCGACCCCTGGCCGCGCTGGGTGATCGACGGCATCCGCAACCCCGCCGAGGTGCTCGAGCTGCGGCGGCTGGACGCGTTCCGCCTGGTGGCCGTCGAGTGCGCGGTGGAGACCATCCTGGAGCGCATGCGCCGGCGCGGCCGGGCGACCGACGCCGTCTCCGAATCCGAGCTGCGCGCGGCGCTCGAGCGCGAATGGGGCCGCGGCGAGCCGGCGGGCGGCCAGCAGGTCGGCCCGACCGTGGCCATGGCCGACTTCACCATCGACAACAACGGGGCGCTGGCCAGGCTCGAGGCCCAAGTGGACCAGGTCCTGGCGGCGCTGGGAGCGGGACATGAGTAAAACCAACATGGCGGTGTATCCCGGGTCGTACGACCCGCTGACCAACGGGCACATCGACATCATCCAGCGCGGGCTGAAGATCTTCGAGCGCATCGTCGTGGCGGTGCTGCGCAACCCCGACAAGACGTACCTGTTCGACCTCGAGGAGCGCTGCCGCATGCTGCGCGAGGTGTTCCGCGACTCCGCGCGCATCGAGATCGACCATTTCGAGGGGCTGCTGGTGGACTACGTCCAGCGCCGCGGGGTCACCACCATCGTGCGCGGCCTGAGGGCGATATCCGACTTCGAGATCGAGTTCCAGATGGCGCTGATGAACCGCAAGATCGATCCGCGCGTCGAGACGATCTTCTTCGTCCCCTCCGAGTCCTACTCCTTCCTCAGCTCGAAGCTCGTCAAGGAGGTCTACCAGCTGGGCGGGGAGGTGAGCTCCATGGTGCCGCCCATCGTGGACGCCAAGCTCAAGGAGAGGTTCCGCCACCGAGGCTGACAGGCCGCGGCCGGGAGCTCAGTCCTTTTTCACCACGTAGCGGTAGCCGATCCACTCGGGGCCGCCGTGGTCGTCTTCAACGAGGTCGATGACGCTCGCCCCACGGTCCCGGAAGAATTCATGGATGCGGTCGCGATGGATGCCGTGCATCGGGAAAGGCCCGGGATCCGCCGACTCCCCGGAGATGTCCCGATAGAATTCTTCGGCCGACGGCAGCGGCGCGGGCGCCGGAGCGCCGGCGGCCGCAGCCGGCTCCGCCTGGGGACCGACCCGGACCGCGAAGCGGGCGCTTGCCGAGCCCCTGTCCTTGAACCAGCAGACGCCCTCGTGGACCAGGTCGACCTCGCAGGAATAGCGCCCCGGCTGGAAAGGGGCCTTGATACGGAGCGGCAGCCGGCAAGCCGAGCCGGCCGGAAGCCGGGCGGGCAGGAGAGTGCGGCCGTCGTCCTGAACGAGCATGGCGGAGCCGTCGCCCAGCAGCCAGTGGTTGCCCGCGCGGATCGACCCGCTTTGCCCCCGATCCCAGTCACGATCGCCGCGGTTGCGGATCTCGATCTGGATGAGGCACTCGCTCCCCGGTTCCAGGGGGCCGACGGGGATCTCGTGGACCGTCAGCGACGCGCGGTAGGCGCTCTCGGGCATGGGGCGGGCCAAGGCGGCGCCTTCGCTTTCCCGCGGGCGGGCATGGGAGGGAAGCTGGAAGACCAGGAGTCCCCCCGGGCGCAGTACGCGCAGGAACTCGGCCAGGTAGCCCAGGGCGGTCTCAGGCTCCAGGTGCTGCAGGACGATGTTGGAATAGATGAAATCGAACTCGCCGTCGGCGAAG
>DAHVOV010000183.1 GCA_027318645.1 Candidatus Aminicenantota bacterium | reverse complement strand
CACCCGGCAGCCGCGGCCGCGCAGCTCGGCGATCAGCCGGGTGATGAGCGTGGTTTTGCCGCTGCCCGACCAACCGACGATGGAAACGACCTTCATGGATTGCCATATTAATATAGAAGCCGGGCCCAGTCAACATCGCGCCTCAGGGAGCTTGGCAGCTCTTAAAAAATCGTGCATAGGTTTGGGTGAACATGGACGAGTATCAGGCCAGCAGGGCGAGGGGTGGGATAAAATTCCAAGCACCAAGCACCAAATCACAAATAAATCTAAGTTCCAAATTCCAATGTCCTAAACAATAACCATTCCATGCATCTTTTCTTCGTTTGGGTCATTTGGTTATTGGAATTTGGTGCATGGAAATTGGTGCTTTAGTCCTACCCGAACACACGCCCAGTGAGTCAACTCTGCATAAAGTTGCCTGAGGAACCGGTATATGTTGGATGAGGCGATACGCCCCACGGTTACTCGTCGCGGATGGCGAAGGTCCCGTCGCTGCGGTCCTCGCCGCCGGCGGGAGGCGCGCCGCCCGCTGCCGGGCGCCAGCGGATGGCGACGCGGAAGCCGTCGCCGACGGGGCAGGAGGCGCCGTTCAGCAGGTCGGCGCCGACGCGCCAGGCGAAGCGCAGGCCGGCGGACGGCAGGTCCGCGGCGATGGCCCCGAGCTCGCGGTCGCCCTGCAGGAGCGCCAGGGAGACGAGGCCGCCCGCGGCGCTCGACCAGCGGACGGTGCAGGTCCGGCCCGTCGCCAGCTCCTCGCCGCCGTTGGGCGAGACGAGCGTCACGACCGGCAGGGGCTCGGCGAGGGTGAAGACGCCGTCGCTGGTGTCGGAGACCGATTCGTTGGCGCGCACGGTGATGCGGATGCGGTAGCCGGCGGCGGGCCTGGCGAAGCTGCCGTCCATCTTCCTGCCCGCCGGCCACTCCAGCCCGCCCTGGGAGACGTCGGCGATGGCGATGGGGCCGAAATCCTCGTCGCCCTCCAGGGCGATGACGACCTTCTCGTCGCCGGCCAGGTCGGAGAAGGACCAGGCGATGACCAGCGGCTCGCCGCAGGCCAGCTCCTCGCCGCCGTTGGGGGAGAGCACGGTCACCTGCTGGGCCGGCGAGAATGCCGCGGCGGCCAGGAGCAGGAACGCGAGCAGCGCGGGTCCCTTCATCGTCGCCTCCAGGGTCGGGGAGCGGGAAGCCTCCGCCCCGATTATACCGCAGGCGCCGCGGTTTTTCCCGTCAATTCCCGTCCCAGCCGGCGATGCGCGCCAGCAGCCACCAGAAGGCGCGCCCCTTGAGGATGCAGTTCAGGCCCTGCGAATGGGCGCACTCGGGGCAGTCGCCGGCGAGGCGGGCCAGTTCGCTCCCCGGGTTGGCCGCCAGCCAGTCGGCTGCCCAGTTGCGGTCGCGGGAGCCGTTGCCGTCGCTGTCGTAGTCGCAGTTGTCGTCGGCCATGAGCGCCATGTAGTCGCTGCCGCCGCCGGGGGCGTAGCTCTCGATGTCGGCGAAGTCGAAGAGGAACTTGTCGTTGTCGCGGCAGAAGGCGCGGATCTGCTCGTTGCGGCGGTTCAGGTTGCCGTCGGCGCCGGAGCCGTCCAGGTGGCCGGTCATGTAAACGAAGGTGACGCCGGGGTAGTCGCGCTCCAGCGCGGCCAGCGCCTGCAGGTAGGCGTCGATGCCGGCCGCGTCGTTGTCGCTCACGCCGCCGCACCATGACCAGACGACCACGTTGCGGTCGTTGCCGGGGCGGGACAGCATGGCGACGGTCGCGTCGCGCCAGGCCAGCTCGCCGTAGCCGCCCAGGTCGTCGGCGCCGCCGTCGTTCCCCCAGTAGTCATTGAGGAAGACCCCCGGCTGCAGCCCCCAGCCGGAGTAGCTGAAGTAATGGGCGGAGCCGCTGTCGCCGCGAAAGGCCATCATGCCGCTCACCGGCTGGCTGCCGTGCGAGGTGTGGCCGTAGCCGATGCGCAGGCGGTCGCGCGCGGCGGAGATCCAGGACGCCGGCACGCGGCCGAGGTCGGTGCAGCGGTGGTCGATCGTCCGCGAGGCCGCCGGCAGGGGGTCGGGATCGTCGGGCGGGTCGTCGTGCTGCCCCGGGCTGCAGGAGAGCAGCACGGCCAGGAGCGCCAACAGGAGAAACCGGCGCATGTGTTTCATCCCCACCTCCGCAGGAACGGACCAATAAAGAATAGCGCGGCAGGCCCGGGAATCTCAGAGAGGAACTTCCCAAGGAAAAAGTAAAAAGGTAAAAGGTAAAAGTAAAGCAAAAGCGAGATGGCAATTTTTTGATTATCTCTGGATCGGTCCAGAATAAGCAGTATTTCCTTGATATCTTCACTTTTTCCTTTTTCCTTTTAACTTTTACCTTTGTAGTATTCTTTGTTCTGCTGTTGGCCGTCCGCCGAGCTCCGTTCTTCCTCATCACTTGTCACTTGCCACTCGTCACTATATAATGAAAGCAATGAGAGTCTTCACTGGCATCCAGCTGGCGGCGGGGCCGCGGGAGAAGCTCCTGCGGGAGCTCAAGCCCTTCCATAAGGCCGGCACCCCCATCCGCTGGACCGAGGAGCGCAACATCCACCTGACCCTCAAGTTCATCGGCGAGGCCGAGCCGGCGCTGGCCCGGCGCATCGGCGCGGCGCTGGGCGATGCTCCGCGGCCCGCTCCCTTCCGCCTGCGCCTGCGCGGCTTCGGCAAGTTCCCCGGCGGCGACGAGCTGCACGTTCTGTGGGCCGGCGTCGAGGAGAGCGCCGAACTGAACGCCCTGTTCGCCGGCATGGAGGAGGGGCTGTCCGCCCTGGGCATCGCCCGTGAGGCGCGCCCCTTCCATCCCCACGTCACCCTCGGCCGCAACAAGGCGCGCTTCAATTTCAAGGGCGTCTTTTCGCTGCTGCAGGAGAAGGCCGGCCTGTTCCTCGGCGACTGGGACGTCGCCGCCTACCAGCTCTTCGCCAGCGACTTGACCCCCGCGGGCCCCGTCTATACCGTCCTGAAGGAGATCCCCCTTGTCGAGTCATGAGATCCTGTACCTGCTCTGCTGCTACCTGCTGGGCTCCGTCCCCTTCGGCTATCTCATCGTGTATTTCAGCGAGGGGAGGGACATCCGCGCCACGGGCAGCGGCAACATCGGCGCCACCAACGTGCTGCGCAGCAAGGGCCGGCTGGCCGGCCTGGCCACCCTGGCCCTCGACATCCTGAAGGGGGCGCTGCCCGTCCTCTACGGCCGCATCCATTTCGACCTGCCCTGGCTGGCGCTGCTGGGCGGCCTGGCCGTGCTGCTGGGGCACGTCTTCCCCGTCTTCCTGCGCTTCCGCGGCGGCAAGGGGGTGGCGGCGCTGGTCGGCGTCTTCCTGGTCTATCACTGGCCGTCGCTGCTGGCCTTCCTGGCCGTTTTCTTCGCCGTCCTGGCGCTGACCCGCTATGTCTCCCTGGGCTCGCTGCTGGGCACGACGGCGCTGTTCTTCTCCATCCTGTTCAGCCAGCCCGTCGAGGCGGCCATGGCCGCCTTCGCCATGCTGCTGCTGATCGTCTTCCGCCACCGCGGCAACGTCTCCCGCCTGCTGGCCGGCAGCGAGCGGAAGTTCGCCTTCCGGAAGGATGGATAGCGTCCTGGTCGTCGGCGGCGGCTCCTGGGGCACGGCCTTCGCCGACTATCTCGCCCGCCGCGGCATGCGCACCTGCCTGTGGGCTCGCGAGGAGGAGGTCCTGGCGGCCATCCGCTCCGGTCGCGAGAACCGCCTGTTCCTCCCCGGCGTCCGCCTGGACGAGCGGCTCGACGTCTCCGCCGACCTGGAAGGCGAGGCCGGCCGGGCCGGCCTCTGGGTCCTGGCCGTGCCCTCCAAGTTCATGCGCTCGGTGCTGGAACGCCTGGGCGGCGGCCGGCGCGGGGAGCAGGTCCTGGTGAACCTCTCCAAGGGCTTCGAGGCCGACTCGCTCAAGACCATGTCCCAGGTGGCGGCCGACGTGCTCGGCGCCGGCGTCGCCGCGCGCTGGCTGACGCTGTCCGGCCCCTCCTTCGCCCGCGAGCTGGCCGCCGGCCATCCCACCGCCGTCGTCGCCGCCGGCGCGGACGACGGGCTGCTCGGCCGCGTCCAGGAGGGATTCTCCTCGCCGACGCTGCGCGTCTACCGCTCCGCCGACCTGCGCGGCCTGGAGGTGGCCGGCTCGCTGAAGAACGTCATGGCCATCGCCTCGGGGATGATCAACGGGCTGGGCTTCGGCTACAACACCACCGCCTCCATGGTCACGCGCGCCAACATGGAGATCTCGCGCCTGGGCGTGCGCCTGGGCGGCCGGCCGGAGACGTTCTGGGGACTGGCCGGGGTCGGCGACCTGATGCTGACCTGCTTCGGCACCCTGTCGCGCAACTTCCAGCTCGGCCGGCGCATCGCCCTGGGCGAGACCCTGGCCGGGGTGGAGCGCTCGACGCCCATGGTGGCCGAGGGCGTGGAGACGGCCAAGGCGGTGCGGCGCCTGGCCGCGCAGCTGGACATCGAGATGCCCATCGCCAGCGCGGTGCACCGCGTGCTGTTCGAGGGCCAGGACGCCGGCGCGGCGGTGGCCGGGCTGATGACCCGCAGCCTCAAGAGCGAATGGACTACAAGCTAGAATACCTGGCCGACGACGAGGTGAAGGTCTTCTTCCTGGCCAAGGACTCGGTGGTCATCGGCAAGCTCCCCGACAACGACATCGAGCTCAAGGACAACACCGTCTCGCGCCAGCACTGCCGCCTGCAGCGCACGGCCAAGGGCTTCAAGCTCTCCGACCTCAACAGCACCAACGGCTGCTACGTCAACGGCCGCCGCGTGCAGTCGAAGACCCTGGAGGTCGGCGACAAGATCACCATCGGCCGCACCACCCTGAGCTTCCTGGCGCGGGACAAGCACGAGGGCTACCGCGACACCGACGACCAGCGCATCTCGATGATGGTGCCGCTGGAGGAGCTGCTGCCGGCCGACAAGCGGCCGCGGCGGGGGGGCGGCGAGCCGAACTTCCTGGCCTCGCTGACGGCTCTGGGCAAGGGCCTGATCGCCTCGCAGGACATCGACGAGAGCTTCCACAAGCTGGGCGAGCTGATCTTCCAGTTCGTGCGCCCGGAGAAGATCTACATCTTCTACTACGACGAGAAGCAGAACGACGTGCGCCTCAAGTACACCTACTCCAAGCACGGCGGGGCCGAGGACGACGTGCGCATCTCCAAGACCATCGCCCTGAAGGCCATCCACGAGAAGGTGGCCATCCTCTCCTCCAACACGCGCAACGACTCGCGCTTCGACAGCTCCAACAGCGTCATCATGTACGGCATCACCTCGGCCATCTCCGTGCCCATCTGGACCAAGGAGTGCATCTACGGCCTGATCTACGTCGACACCTCGAGCGTCACCCAGGTGTTCGGCCAGCAGGACCTGGAGATCATGTCGGTGGTGGCCAACTTCGCCGGCTTCGCCATCGAGGGGGCCAGCAGCCTGGAGAAGCTGAACCGCGAGCGGCGCAAGCGCGCCCGCCTCGAGCGCTACCACTCGCCGGCGGTGATCGCCCGGCTGCTGGAGTTCCAGGACAGCAACACCGGCGAGCTGATGCCCTACCGCGAGTCGGAGGCCACGGTGCTGTTCATGGACATCGTGCGCTTCACCTCGCGCGCCGAGGCCATGACCCCCATCGCCGTGGGCATGTTCCTGAACAACTTCTTCACCGAGATGACCGAGATCATCTTCCGCCACAGCGGCACGCTGGACAAGTTCATCGGCGACGCCGTCATGGCCGTCTTCGGCGTGCCGCTGGAGCTCCCCGACCACGCCGAGCGCGCCATCGCCGCCGCCCTGGAGATGCTGGCCCGCCTGGACGAGCTCAACCGCCAGGAGAGCGAGGAGAATCGCGTGCGCGTGCGCGTCGGCATCCACACCGGCAAGCTGATCTCCGGCGACTTCGGCTCGCCCAAGCGCCTGGAGTTCACCGTGCTGGGCAACACCGTCAACATCGCCTCGCGCCTGGAGTCCACGGTGGCCGGCTGCGACGAGATCGTCGTCTCCGAGCAGACCTGCCAGGCGGCGCACGACCGCTTCGACTTCGAGCTGCTGGGCGAGAAGAAGCTGGCCGGCATCTCCCAGCGGCTGCGGGTCTTCAAGGTCAAGGGAACCAAGGGGGAAACATGAGCAAGAACGTCATCCTGGCCCTGCTGCTGGCGGCGACGCTGCTGGCCTGCGGCGGCGGCGAGAAGCCGCGCACGGTCCCCGGGCAGGTGCTGCCCGGCTCGGCCGAGTACCTGACCAACGAGGGCATCAACTACCTCAACGGCGGCCGGCTGGACCTGGCCGCCGGCAAGCTGGAGGCGGCGCTGCGCAAGAACCCGCGCCTGGTGCCGGCGCTGAACGCCATGGCCCTGGTGCACGCCTACCGCCGCGAGTTCGCCCAGGCCGTCGGGGTGCTCGAGAGCCTGCTGCAGGTCAATCCCAAGTTCTACGACGCCTACAACCTGCTGGGCACCATGCACAGCGAGCTGGGCCACTACGATCAGGCCAAGGAGAAGCTGCTCATCGCCGCCAACGCCGAGGAGTACCAGACGCCGGAGAACGCCTTCGCCAACCTGGCGATGCTGGAGATCAAGTTCACCAAGCCCGATTCGGCCCTGCGCTACGCCGAGAAGGGGCTGCTGCTGAACCGCCGCTTCGCGCCGCTCTACAACCTGAAGGGGCTGGCGCTGGAGAGCCTGGGCCGCCTCCCCGAGGCGGAGGAGAGCTTCGACCGGGCGCTGGTGCTGCAGGCGACGCCCGACCCCCTGGTGCTGATCAACGGCGCCCGGGTGGCGGCGAGGCTCGGCGAGCGCAAGAAGGCCCTGGACCAGCTCGAGCAGGCGCTGGGCCGCACCCAGGACGAGGCGCTGAAGGCCGAGATCCTGCGCCTGATCCGCGAGATCGACCGCTAGCGCGAAGCCGATCTCTGGAGGCTAGTCAGCCCAGTTGAACTAGGCGCACGGTTCACGGCGGACGGCATACGGCGACTGCACTGCTGCGATATATTGCGAAGACCGACTGGTGACGAACAAATATTATCGCCCCATGGTTTTTGCAGCCTTTGTATGACAGACTCATCGGGATCCATGACGTGGAGGCAACGTTCGGCCATTGGCTTTTCCGTACGCCGTGCGCCGTACGCCGTATGCCAAGCCCATAGAAGCTTGAGAATGCCGTTCAAGGGGCATTGACAGCGGGTGGGATAGTCCCTATAATTCTGGACCGCCGCCGGCGGCCGAAGCGACGGCGCCGCGGGCGGGAAAGGAGGCGGACATGAAGAAATACGTGTGCACCGTGT
>DAHVOV010000149.1 GCA_027318645.1 Candidatus Aminicenantota bacterium | reverse complement strand
GGTAGCCGACCTTGCCGAAGCTCTTCTGGGCGGCGACGTCGCTGCCGCGGTACAGGGTGGCCGTGCCGCTGTAGGGGAACGGGGCCGGACCGAGGTTCTTCACGGTGCCGACGATGAGCAGGCCGTTGATGCTCCAGTGGTTCTGCAGCGCCGGGAGCTTGTAGGCCAGCTGGGCCGCCAGGTTGGGCCGGCGCTCCTTGGTCGGCGTTTCGAAGCGGTTGAGTTTCAGGCCGGAAACGTTCGCCGGCATCCGCTTGACCAGGGCCGCGCTCAGCGCGAACTTGCTGTCGCTGGCGTCCTTCAGGCTCCAGTCGGGGCTGCCGATGCGGACGCGGTAGCCCTCGCCGGCGCCGGCCTGGCCGCTGAGCAGCGTGCCCGCGGTCCACTTGTACGACCCGGCCGCGGGGCTGACGTTCTTGGCGATCAGCCCCACGTCCGCACCGTTCTGGGTGAGCATGATGCTCAGGCTTCCGCTGTACCCCTTGACGCTCCAGGCGATCGCCTGCTCGCTGCCCAGGGTCCAGCTTTCGCCGCCGTTGGGGGAGAGCAGGGTGATGGACTGGGAGAACGCGCAGACCGACGCGGCCAGCATCAGCGCCGCCAGCCAGATCGACTTATTATGCATGTTTTCTCCTTTTTGGAACGAGCCTTCGAAGGGATGATTCATGAGCATGCTCACCAGTACTGGATGCCGCCGGCGCAGGAGTTGGTCTCCCCGGGCACGGTAAGCCAGCACAGGGGCCAGACCTTGGGATCGTATATCAGGTAGACCATCGAATGGGACGAGACTATCCCACCGCCCGTATAGGCTTTATGCCAGATCTTCAGCTTCGGGTAAAATTCACGGCGGCACAGATGACCGGGTTCGAAGAAGCCGCTGGGCATTTTCTGGAGCAGCCCGATGCCCTTGGCCAGGCCATTGTACTCCGGCTGGAAGGAGATCGTGTACTCGCACGGCCCTGCCGGCAGGGGGGCCCAGGGATAACTCAACTGGCGCGTGCCTCCTTCCCCCTTCACGGAAACCCTGCCGTAATAGGATAGCTTCGTGGCGCAAACGAACCCTTCGTGCAGCGGGTTCTCGATCTCGAAATCGATCCATTGGGCCCCGTACTCCGGGTCGCCGTAATTGGGGGAGATGCAGAAACCCGCGGGCGAGTGGGTCGAGATGGTGATCACCACGGTGCGCACCTTGCCCTCGGATGCGAAATAGTAGTCGATCTTCTTGATGGCGAAGGCGGTGCCGGCCGGCGGCGGCAGGGCCGCGAGGGCCATCTCCTTGAATTGCGGGTGCAGGCCCGAAACCGGCACCGGTGGGCGGCGCATCGTGCCCTTGGCCGCCGTGGCGGAGGCCGCCGCGGCGGAGATGGAGAACAGGCCGGTCTTGGCGATGATCGCGTCGCCGGCCATGTTCTGCATGCGCACCAGGTAGTTGGCGCCAGGGGGCACGGTCTTGCCGTTCTCCAGTGAGCCGACCATCCACGACCAGGCGCCGGCGCTGAGGGCCAGGCCGCTCTTGAGGTTCCATTGCATGCCGTCGTTCTTGGATACCAGCACCAGCTTGACGGACGCGCTGCCGCTGTGGGTCCAGGAGAACGTCCACCAGCTCCCGATGGCAAGCATGTCACCCGCCTTGGGATCGGTGAAGGCCGCCGTTTGGCCGAACCCGGCCAGGGCGGGCAAGATAGCGAGCAAGGCGATCGCGAACCGTTTTTTCATGGGTTCTCCTTTATCGGGGGGATATATATAGGCAGGCAGGCTGGTATCTCAATAAATCGTTGCGCCTGAAATGGCCCGCTGAGATATTTTTCCCGGCAGCCTATTTAATTCTCCTGCAAAGGATGGAGGCTGACGCATGAAGGCAATCAAATTCCTGCTGCTGGTCCTGGTTTTGTGCCCGCTGGCGGCCGCCGCGCAGACGGTCACGCTGGTCAATCCCGACGCCGGCGAGAACTATCCCCGCAACGGCAGCACCAACATCACCTGGCACTATTCCGGCCTCACGGGGACGGCCCGGTTGGTCCTGTTCCAGGGAAGCACCAACCTGGGGATCATCGCCGACAACCTGCCGCTGGCGACGAACAAGTACCATTGGACCGTCGGCCAGCACGCAAACGGCACGGCGCCGGCGGGCGGAAACTACCATGTCCGCATCCGCGTGACCGACCCGGTCAACGGCGCGGTCGTCACCGACGGCCCGGCCTTCAACATCGGACCGGCGAGCATCGGCACCATGACCGTCACCAGCCCTACGGCGGGGAGCAACTGGTCCCTGAACCAGGCGCACAACATCACCTGGAGCAAGTCCGCCGGCACGCACTCGATCCGCGTCAGCATCGCCCTGTTCCGGGGCGGCGTGTTCCAGCGCTGGATCACCAACACCACCGAGAACGACGGGGTCTACGAGTGGTTCATCCCCCAGGCGCTGGGCTCCTACCCCGACAACCGCCTGGAGATCCGGTCGATCTACACATCCGTCCAGAGCCCCTCCTTCAAGATCGGCATCCTGAGGCTGCAGCAGCCGTTCAAAAAGGAGATCAAGAACCTGCCCTAAAGGGGGCTTTTCCCCTCCGCCTGGGCGCCTGCCATCCGGCCGACGCGATGCGATGCGGCCATGCTATAATGCTTCCCATGACGATCATCCTGCTCACGTTCGCAGCCGGCCTGGCGCTCCTCGTCAAGGGCGCCGACTACTTCGTCCGCGCCGCGGCGTCGCTGGCCAGGCGGCTGGGCGTCTCCGAACTGGTGATCGGCCTCACCCTGGTGGCGCTGGGAACGTCGGTTCCCGAGCTGGCATCGGTGCTGGCGGCCTCCTTCCGCGGCGAGGGCGGGCTCGGCCTGGGAACGGTCATCGGCGCCAATGTGGCGGACATGCTGTGGATCGCCGGCCTGGCCGGCCTCGTGGGCCCCATGCAGACCCGCCGCGAGATGATCGAACGCGACGGGCTGATCATGATCGTCGTCACCGCTCTCCTTTGCCTGTTCGCCTGGAACGGCTCCCTGGGCCGCCTGGAGGCCGCGGTCCTGCTGCTGGCCTACAGCGCCTACACGCTGTTCCTGTTCACGGCCGGCACCGGGGCGGAGGCGGGGCATGGCTTCGTGCGCTTCCTGAGGTTCCTCGCCCGCTTCGAATTTTTGCGGATCTTACGCAGGCGGCTGCCCGACGGCGCCGGGAGCGGGGAAAATGTCGCCGCGGCGCCTGTGGAGGCCGCACTGACCGCCGGCGGCGGGGTTGTCCGCGACCTGGCGCTGCTGGCGGCCAGCGGGGCGGCGATCGCCTTCGGGGCCAACCTGTTCGTCGGCGCCGCGGTGCGTCTGGCTGAGAGCTTCCACGTGCCGGCGGTCATGATTGGGGCCAGCATCGTCTCCATGGGCACAACGCTTCCCGAGATGAGCGTCAGCGTGATGGCCGCCCGCCGGGGCCTCAGCGGCATCGCCCTCGGGAACGTCCTGGGCTCGTGCATCGTCAACATCGGGCTGATCGCCGGCGCCGCCGGGCTGATCCGGCCGCTGGCCGTCCCCCGCCAGGGGCTGCCGCTGCTGCTGGGATCGCTTTTGTTCGCCGGCCTCCTTCTCCTGGCCATGATCCGCAGCACCTGGCGCATCCGCCGCTGGGAAGGGGCGCTGATGGTGGCGGCGTACGGCGCGTACATTGCCATGCTGTTCATCCGCTGAAAAAGAGATCCTTGAAGCTCAGGGAAGACAAAGGGAAGGCAGAGGGAAGATTGAGGGAAGAAAGAGTGGGAAAAGCCCATTCATAACTTCTTTCCCACTTTGTCCCCCCTCCTCGTATCTGATGTCTTCATGCTTTCAACCATCGCGCGAGTGCTTTCCTCGTCACTCGTCACTTGTCACTCGTCACTTAGTTGGGAGGCATCTTGCCGTCTGCCGTCAGCCGTACGCCGTCTGCCGATATCCTATGCGTTGCAAATCATAAGGCCGGAATTTATAATCGCCGCATGAAACATATGAGGATCATTCCGCTACTGTTGGCCTTCGTTTCCCTGTTCGCCCTGAGCGGCTGCAAGTGCGCCTGCACCACGCCGACGGCGCAGACCGCCCCCGGCCCGGTCGTCGACCTGCAGGAGATCACCGTGCGCCAGCTGCGCCAGGGCTACCAGGAGGGGCGCTTCACGGTCGTCGAGGTGGTGCAGAACTACCTGAACCGCATCGAGGCCATCGACCGCAGCGGCCCGACGCTCAACGCGGTCGTCGCCGTCAACCCCGACGCCCTGAAGATCGCCGCCGAGCTCGACGCCGAGCTGAAGGCCGGCCGGCCGCGCGGGCCGCTGCACGGCATCCCGGTCCTGCTCAAGGACAACATCGACACGCGCGATCCCATGCCCACGACGGCCGGTGCCACCGCGCTGCGCTCCTCCTACGCCCGCAACGACAGCGGGGTGGCGAAGAAGCTGCGCGAGGCCGGCGCCGTCATCCTGGGCAAGGCCAACCTGAGCGAATGGGCCAACTTCCGCGCCAGCTACTCCTCGAGCGGCTGGAGCGGCGTCGGCGGCCAGACCCGCAACCCCTACGTCCTCGACCGCAACCCCTGCGGCTCGAGCTCGGGCTCGGGCGCGGCGGTCGCCGCCAGCCTGTGTGCCATGGCTATCGGCACCGAGACCAATGGCTCCATCGTCTGCCCCTCGACCAACAACGGCATCGTCGGAATCAAGCCCACCGTGGGCCTGGTCAGCCGCTCCGGCATCGTTCCCATCTCCTTCACCCAGGACACGGCCGGCCCCATGGCGCGCACGGTGGAGGACGCCGCCGTCTGCCTCGGCGTGCTGGCGGGGGTCGATCCCGCCGACGCCAAGACCGCCGCCGCGCAGGGGCGTTCCCACGCCGACTACACGCCGTTCCTTCGCGACGCCCGGGGCGGCGAGATCGCCGGCGACGAGACGAACTTCACCGTCTCGCGCCTGCCGGCGGTGTCCCACCCGGCGGTGGCGGCGCCGAGCGTGCCCGCCGCGCGTGAGTTCGCCTTCCGGGCCATGCTGGCCGCCCAGTACGAGGCCAGCGGCCGCCCCGGCGACGCCGAGCTCGCCTATGACGAGGCCCTGCGCCAGGGCGGCGACAGCCTGCCGCTGCGCGTCGCCTTCGCCCGCTTCCTGCTCGCCCAGGCCAAGCCCGAGCGGGCGCTGGAGGTGTCCGCCCCACTGCCGGAGCAGGGCGCGCATGCCTTCGACCGCTTCGCCCTGCGCGGCAAGGCCCTGTACCGCCTCGGCCGCTGGCAGGAGGCCGTCGACGAGCTGCTGCGGGCCAACGCCCTCTACGACAGCGACATCTCGGTGCTCAACGCCCTGGGCCTCTCGCTGCTGCGCCTGGGCAACCCCCAGGAGGCGCGCAAGGCTCTGGCGGCGTCGCTGAAGATCAAGGCGGCGCAGCCCGACATCGATGCCGTGCTCAAGCAGATGGAGGCCCCATGAAACGGCTCACCGCCCTCTTTTGCATCGCCCTGGCCCTCGGCCTGGCGCTGACGCGGCCCGCCGCGGCGGCGCCCAAGCTCGACGCCGACAGCGAGGAATTCTACCGCATGGCGCGCTACTTCATGACCCGCGACGAGGACAAGCGCTTCCGCAACCTGGCCACCCCCGAGCAGCG
>DAHVOV010000128.1 GCA_027318645.1 Candidatus Aminicenantota bacterium | reverse complement strand
CGACCTCTATTATTGGGACGCGGAATCTGGGCGGTTCACCCAGCTGACCGCCACCCGCGAGTCGGAAAAGGAGTTCGTTGTCGAGCGCGTTGGCAGCGGGCTGGAGATCGGCACGCGCACCCTGTGGGAACGCTTCCGCTACCGCTTCGTCCCGCCGCAGGGGGATTGCGTCCTGCTGGGGCGCGAGCCGCTGGCGGCCGGCCCGCCCGGGCCCGCGACGGCGGTCGTTCCCGAGTTTTACAACACCTACGTCGGCTTAGGCGACAGCATCACCTGGGGCAAGATCGAGGGCGTGCAGCGCCTCGACCTGTGCTTCCTCACGAGGATGGGCGAGATGATGTCCGACCCCGGCAGCCGGACCTACTACGGCGCCTCGGCGGCCGTCAACCTGGGCGTCCCCGGCGACACCACGCTCGACGGGGCGACGCGCGCCCGGCAGGAGCTCGCGGCCAACCCCGGCCTCTACCTGCTCCTGATGCTTGGCGTCAACGACGTCATCAAGAAGACGTTCTCCCTCGACAGCTCGCTGGAGAACCTGCGCTTCATCATCGACGCCGCCAAGTCACTGGGCATGCGCGTCATCGCCTCCACCCTCACGCCGAGCAAGGCCGGCGTCGCCTCCAGCGATTACTACTGGGAGCACCTGCACGCCCTCAGCGGCGGCATCAAGGACCTGGCCGCGGACGAGGGCGTGGCCTGCGTCGACGCCCTGACGGCGTTCATGGAGACGAACCCTCCCAACGGCTGGAAGGACCTGCTCGAGGACGTCATCCCCGACGTGAGCAGCGGCAACCATCCCAACGCCGAGGGGCATCAGCTGCTCGCCGACCTGTTCGCCGGCGCCCTGGTGGCCTTCCCGCCGCTGCCGCCCCGGAACGTCAGGTTCCTCGACGCCGCCAGCGCGCTGCAGCGCACCGCCTCGTGGGACCCCTGCTACGAGTCGGACTTCGACCACTTCCACGTCGAGTTCGATTTCCTGCCCCAGGCGTACTCCCAGGCGTTCGACTCGGGGGAAAGCCACTACACCTTCATCCTCTTCCCCTTCCTGCCCCAGGTCTATTTCCGGCTGCAGGCCGTCGACCGCGGCGGCCACGCCGGTGACTACGCCGTCGCGGGCTCGCCGGCGGCCCCGCCGCCCCAGGCCGGCGCCGATCTCCTGCGCCGCGCGCCCCGCCAGGGCGAGTGACGAGCGTGTCGCGCATCGACCGCAATCCCGACGCGGCGGCGCGGGACCGCCACGACCTGATCATCGTCGGCGGCGGCGTGTACGGCGTGATGCTGGCCCTCGAGGCGGGACGGCGCGGCAAGCGCGCCCTGCTTCTCGAGCGGGACGACTTCGGCGGCGCCACCAGCCGCAACCACCTGCGCACCATCCACGGCGGCCTGCGCTACCTGCAGTCGCTCGATCTGCCGCGCTTCTTCGAGTCGGTCGGCGAGCGGCGCTGGTTCCTGTCCCGGCTGCCGGCCCAGGCCCGGGTGCTCCCCTGCCTGATGCCCCTGTACGGCCGCGGGCTCATGCGCCCGGCGGTCATGGGGCCGGCCCTGCTGCTGAACGACACGCTGGGCGCCTGCCGCAACCGCGGCGTTTCGAGCGAGCGCCGCCTGCCCATGGGGCGGCTGGTGGGGCGCGCCCGCACCCTGGAGCTGTTCCCCCAGGCCGAGCGCCGGGGGCTGCAGGGAGCGGCGCTGTGGTACGACGCCGCCATGCCCGAGCACCAGCGCCTGCTGATGGAGCTGCTGCGCTGGGCCTGCTCCCTCGGCGCCGTCGCCCTCAACTACGTCGAGGCGGAGAACCTGCTGCGCCACGACGAGCGGGTGGCGGGCGTGCTGGCCCAGGACCGCCTGAGCGGTCAGCGTCTGGAGTTCCGCGCCCCGGTGGTGGTCAACGCCGCCGGCCCCTGGTGCCGCGAACTGGCGCAGAAGTTCGACCAGGACCACCCGCGCCTTTTGCTCCGCCGCCTGCTGCTGTTCAACGTCCTGTTCCGCCGCAAGGCGCTGAGCGAATGCGCCCTGGCCCTCACCCCGCGCCGGGGCCCGAGCCACACCTATTTCGTCCACAACTGGCAGGGGCGCATGCTGGCCGGCACCGGCGAGGTGCTGCTGGACGACGAGCGGACCGCCGCCGAGCCGCGTCCCGAGGAGCTCGCCGCCTTCATCGCCGACCTGAACGACGCCGTTCCCGAGCTCTCCCTCCAGGAAGGCGACATCGAGGCCGTCTACGCCGGCATCCTGCCCGCCACCGCCTCCGGACGCCTGGCATCGCGCGAGGTGATCCTGGCCCATGGCGCCCGGCAGGGCCCGGCCGGCCTCTTCAGCGTCTCCGGGGTCAAGTACACCACCTCGCGCCTGGTGGCCGCCAAGGCCATGAAGAAGATTTTCCCTTCCGCCCGGCCGCGGCCGCTTGCGCCGTTCGCTGGCGCCGACTCCGGCCGCTGGTTCTTCGCCTACGACTGGGAGCCGCCCCCCGGCTGGAGCGCCGAGAGCCTGCGCCCGCTGGTCGAGGAGGAGGCGGTCGTCCACCTCGACGACCTGCTGTTCCGGCGCAGCGGGCTGGCCGAGAACGCCCGCCGCGCCCGCGAGCTGCTGCCGCTCCTGCGGCCGCTGTTCTCCTGGAGCGACCTGCGCTGGCAGCAGGAGTGCGAACGGGTGCTGTCCCGCCTGCGCGCCCGCGCCTGACCATGCCCCTTCCCGTCGGCCATGCCCTGGCCGGGATCGGCCTGCAGCGTGCCTGGCCCGGCCTGTTCTTCCGCAAGGGCTGGCACGACGCCCTCTTCTGCGCGCTGCTGGCCAATCTCCCCGACGCCGACTTCCTGCCCGGCCTGCTCCGGGGCCGGCCCAACCTTTATCACCACGGGGCGTTCCACAGCCTGGGAGCGGCGCTGGCCGTCGCGCTGCTGGCCGCGGGGATGTTCCGCCTCATGAGGCGCCGGGCCGTCCCGGAGGGGCGGCGCCCCTGGCCGCTGGCGGCCGCCGCCTTCCTGGTCCTGTCCTCCCACCTGCTGCTCGACTATTTCACCATCGACCATGTCCCGCCCTTCGGCCTGCCCCTGCTGTGGCCCGTCTCCGGGCGCTATTTCATCGCCTCGCGGCCGGTCTTCCTCGACGTCACCCGTTCCGCAGACTCCGGCGACTTCTTCATCAGCATCCTCAGCCGCCACAACCTGGCGGCGGCGCTGCGCGAGGCCGTGCTCGTCGGCGGCGCCGCCTTCTGCCTGGCGCTGTGGCGCGCATGGCGGGACAGGCGGCGCCACGCTCCCCCGGGTTGACATTCCGCCGCCAACAGGCGGAGAATAGGGGCCACGGGGAACGGGTCGCGGCCGCAGGGCCGCCCGTACCGGAGTGGCAGGGGAAAGGCGATGAAGAACACCTACGAGCCGCAGCTGATCTACGACGTGTTCGCCCAACACGGCTTCGGCGTCCTGCGCATCGACCAGTTCGACAGCGGCAACTCGGCCAAGATCCGCGCCGAGCTCAACTGCGAGCAGATGAGCGCCTCGACCCTGATGGAGGTCGCCACCCGCCTCATGGCCATGGAGAAGCACGAGAACCTGGACATCCAGGTGGTCTTCCTCGACATGCGCCACCGCAGCATGACACTCACCATCCAGCTGCGCGAGCAGGAGGTCACGCTCCTGCGTTGAACGGCCCGGCGTCGGCCCTACGGTCTCAGTTCGGCGCTCTTCTCCCCCGAAATGTTGCAGAAGGCGGTGACGGTCAGCGTTTCCCCTTCCTTCAGCGGCCGCTCGGCAAAGGAGAACGAATCATCGCGGCCGGACGCCGTTTCCTGGCGGTCGTACGTCCTCTCGGCCAGCAGATCCTTTCCTGAACGCACCTCGATGCGCGAGACGAAGTGCCGGGCCGGGTCGCTGACCCGATGGAGGACCTTCACGGTCAGCGTCGCCGACTCACCGTCGTAGCCCAGTTCGACGGAGCGCGGCGAGTGGGCGGCAAGCGGCAGCGTACAGGCGACCAGCAGGATCGCGAGATATTTCTTCATGAACCCTCCTTGCGGCCGGATGCGGCCGCGGTCAGCGGGGCAGGTTGGCCTTGACCCAGCCCCAGTTCAGGACCAGGAGCAGCAGCCCGCAGGGAACATGGACATGGGCGAAGGTACCGGGGGCAAGGTGCTCGTGCAGGACCCCGGTCAGCGCCTGAACGGCCATCAGCGGCGCCAGGAGAACGTTCACCGCCTTCATGCGCGCGATCTTGGTCATGATGCCTCCTCCGCGGTTGCGCCCGCCCACTGTAGCGCGGTTGCCGCCTGCCTGTCAATCTGCTACAATGGAACATGGATCAGCCTTTCAGCCAGTCCTCCCTGTTCATGTGGGTCATCCTGCCGCTGCTCATCTTCCTGGCGCGCATCATCGACGTCAGCCTGCAAACCATCCGCATCGTGTACATCTCGCGCGGCGCGCGCCGGCTGGCGCCGCTGGTCGGGTTCTTCGAGGTGCTGGTCTGGCTCCTGGCCATCGGCCAGATCATGAAGCGGGTCTCGCACCCGGTGGCCTACATCGCCTACGCCGGCGGGTTCGCCGCCGGCACCGCCATCGGCCAGGCCATCGAGCGCCGCCTCACCCTGGGCATGGTGCTGGTGCGCGTCATCACCCCGGCGGGCAGCGGCGAGTTCCGCCGCCGCCTGCACGACCTGCGCTTCGGCTTCACCCTGGTGCCGGCGCAGGGGGCCGAGGGGCCGGTCGAGCTCGTCTTCACCGTCATCCGCCGCCAGCACCTGCCCCAGGTCCGCGAGCTGGTCCGCGAGACCCTGCCGGGCGCCTTCTTCACCGTGGAGGAGGTGTCGGGCGCATCCGACCGGGTCTACCCGGCGCTGCGCGCCCGCCGCGACCCGGTGTTCCCCTTCCGCCTCTTCTCCGCGCGCAAGTAACGGCATACAGAAGTGTTAGTGATAGTGGTAGTGATAGTGGCCGCAACAGCCATCAAAGAACTGTAAAGCCTTGACCATTCCTTGATAAAGGGCCTTCCACTTTTAACTTTTAACTTTTACCTTTTACCTTTTCCCATAAGATGCTCCAGACGTTAAAGTGATTGGGCCATTGGCAGGAAGAGAAAAATGGGACGGGCGTGCGCCCGTCCCGGGATAAGGAGGAAGGAGATGAATTTCAGATCGTGTAGCTCGCGCCAGCCTCCTGGATCCTCTTCAGGACGCGGACGCGCGCCTCGCCCATCTTTTCCCGCACCCTGTCCAGGCACTCGTGGGTGCGCGCCAGGTCCTCGCGGACCCGGCTGACGGCCATCTCGGCGTCGGGGGGCTCGGGGGCCTCGATGTCGATCCCGGGGATCTCGGGGATCTCGATGTCCATCTCCGGCAGCTCGAGATGCCCGAGGTCCATGTCACGGCCGCCCTTGAAGATGCGGATGACCCGCCGCTGGCGGTCGAAGTCGGGCGTCGCCTTGAGCGTCTCGCGCTTGCCGTGGCGCACGACCGACACCGCCACGGTCGAGCCCTTCTCGAGCCCGGCCAGCGCCTTGCGCACGTCGTCCGCCTTCTGCACCGGCTTGTCGCCCATGGCCACGATGACGTCGCCGGCCTTGAATCCGGCCTTCTCCGCCGCCGTGTCCTTGACCACGCCGGTGACCAGCACCCCCTCGCCGGCCTTCACGCCGAAGTAGGACGCGAGGTCGCCGTCGGCGTCCATGATGCTCACGCCCAGGTAGGGGGCGGATTCGAAGTGCTTCAGCATCGGCGCCGACTTCGATTTCCAACCGACCGTTGGGGCCCTGGGCATAGGGGCCGTTGATGGTGAGGGTTCCGGGGGAGGCGCCGGGTTGGATGGTGGCACCGGCGTTGATGACGGAGGCGTTGACGGTGCCGATC
>DAHVOV010000120.1 GCA_027318645.1 Candidatus Aminicenantota bacterium | reverse complement strand
GGTCGCCGCACAGCCGGAGGAAGAAGTTGTAGAGGCGCACGTGATGGCGCTCGAACAGGACGGCCAGCATCTCCAGCCGCCCGTTCTGCACCTCGATCATCACCTGTTCATCGTTCAGCATCGTCGGCTTCCCGCTCCAGGGCTTTCATTATATAAGTAATACCCTGCTGCGGGCAAAAGGTTACACGAAAAAATGAGAGGTAGAGGGGTAGAGAGGTAAAGGGGTAGAGTGGGAAAGTGAAGGCAGCTGAAGGCAAAAGGTAAAAGGAAAAAGGTAAAAGGAAAAAGTAGAAGAAAAAGCACTGAGACGATTGCGACACGGCCGAAAAAATCGAACCTGTAAGGCAAAAGGCAAAAGTGAAGAAAAAGAACGATCCAATGCAAATCACGATAGTTTGTCCCATCGCGGCTACTCGTCACGCGTCACGCGTTACGTGTCACGATTGAGCAGGTTCATCGTCCTTCTTGCCGAGATCCTTCTTCTCTGCCATAATCACCGCCAGGAGGATCATGTCCCCGCAGGCTTCCCTGCCCGAACCGTTGCTGCGCTTCCTGTCCCGCCGGCCTGGGGCTAGGCTGGAGAAGATCCACGCCGAGGCCTCGCGGCGCAGCTTCTACCGTGTCCGCTGCGGCCGCCGCACCCGCGTGGCCATGGTCTACCCCGAGCCGGCGCCGGGGGAGACGGCGCGGTTCTGCTCGCTGCAGGCGCTCTACCGCCGCTGCGGCCTGCGCGTCCCCGAGGTCGAGGCGGTCCTGGGCGCCCAGGTGGTGCTGCAGGAGGACCTGGGCGACCGGCTGCTGCAGCAGGCCTGGCGCGACGCGGGTGCCCGCCTCAGGCGCAGGCTGCTCGCCCAGTGCCTGGAGATCCTGGAGCGGCTGGCCGCGGTGCCGCCGTCCCTCGCCCCGGTCCGCCTGGACGCGGCGCGGCGCAAGTGGGAGATGGACTTCTTCCTCGCCCATTTCCTTCCCCGTTACCCCCGGCCGGCCGTCGGCGCCGGGGCGTTGCGTCGCCAGCTGTACCGCCTGGTCGATGTGCTCGAGCCCGAGGCGGTCTTCGCCCACCGCGATTTCCATTCCCGCAACCTGCTGCTCCTGAATGGCGAGCTGGCGCTGGTCGACTTCCAGGACTCGCTGCTGGCGCCCCGCTTCTACGACCTGGTCTCGCTGGCCTACGACTCCTATCTCGACCTGGGCCGGGAGCGGGCGGCGCTGTTCCCCGGCCTCGCCGCCGCCGGCGCCGACCGGGGGCTCCGCCAGCTGCGGCTGACCGCCCTCCAGCGCAACATCAAGGCCCTGGGCACCTTCGCCTTCCAGGCCTTCGAGCGCCGGCACCGGGTCTATCTCCGCTACATCCCCAGGACCGTGCGCCATGTCCGCGAGCACTTGGCGGTGTTGCAGGATCCCAGGTTCAACGAAATAGCGAAGTACTTTTTGCAACTGGAAATAAGTGACACGTGACTAGTGACGCGTGACGAGTAACAGCAATGAACAGGTCTGCCGTTATGCGTAATGCGTTATGCGTGATGAGAGACAGCATTGGATCGAACCAATGCAGTTCCCTGTCACTTGTCACTCGTCACTCGTTACTGGGCTGGGCCATGTTATAATTGCTCCATGCTCCAGATCGGAAATTTACAACTGGCCCAACCCACGGTTCTGGCCCCCATGGCCGGGCTGACCGACCGCGTGCTGCGCCAGCTGATGGACGAGATCGGCGGCTGCGGGGCCATGGTCTCGGAGATGATCGCCGCCGAGGGGCTGCGCCGGCGCAACCGCCGCACCATGGAGATGATCGCCGGCTTTTCCACCCGCTCGCCGCAGTTCATCCAGCTCTTCGGCGCCAAGCCCGAGGCGCTGGCCGAGGCGGCGGCCATCGTCTCGGCCGAGACGGGCTACGCCGGCATCGACGTCAACATGGGCTGCCCGGTCCCCAAGGTGGTGCGCTCGGGCGCCGGCTCCGGCCTGCTGCAGGACGTGCCCCGCCTGGCGCAGGTGGTCGGCGCGGTGCGCCGCAGCACCCCCCTGCCGCTGACGGTGAAGGTGCGCCTCGGCTTCAACCAGGTCAACGTCACGGAGACCACGCGCGTCATCGAGCAGGAGGGGGCCGACGCCGTGGCCGTCCATTTCCGCCTGCGCAGCGACGGCTACAAGGGCAGCGCCCGCTGGGAGCTGGCCGCGGCCCTCAAGGAGAGCCTGCGCATCCCGCTGCTGGGCAACGGCGACATCATGACCCTGGACTTCGCCCTGGAGAAGCTGCGCCTGGTGGACGGCGTGCTGATCGGCCGCGGCGCCCTGGCCAACCCCTTCCTCTTCCGCGAGATCGCCGGCCGCGAGACGGCGGAGCGGGACTGGGGCGGCTACGTACGCCGGCTGGCCGACCTGATCGCGGAGCACTACCCCGAGCGCAAGCGCCTGGGCAAGCTCAAGGCGTTCACCCGCTTCCTGGTCCTGTCCCGCCCCGGCACGCGCTCCTGGAAGCGGCGCATCTTCCTGAGCCAGGACTTCCGGGAGGCGCGCGGCTTCCTCGAGGAGACCTTCCCGTGCGCCTGAGCGACGGCCGCCCTCCCATCGTCGTGGCCTTCAGCGGCGGCAAGGACTCGACCGCCGCCGCCCTGCTGCTGCGCGAGCAGGGGCACGAGGTGCGGGCGCTGACTATGCGCCTGGGGCTGGCCGGGGAAGAGGGGATCCTGGCGCGCGTCGAGGCGCTGGCCCGGGCCATCGCCGTCCCCTGGCGGGCGGTGGGCCTGGAGGCCGCGTTCCGCGAGAAGGTGCTGGACCGCTTCGTCGCCGCCTACGGCCGCGGCCTGACCCCCAATCCCTGCGTCGCCTGCAACCGCCACGTCAAGTTCGGGCTGCTGATGGCGGCGGCGGCCGCAGAAGAACCGGACGCGCTGTTCGCCACCGGCCATTATGCCGACAAGGCGCTCGTCGGGGGGCGCTGGCTCCTGAAGGAGCCGGCCGAGCGCCGGAAGTCGCAGGTCTATTTCCTGGCCGCCATCGATCCCGGGGCGCTGGCCCGCGCCGCGTTCCCGCTGGCCGGGATGACCGTCGCCCAGGTGCGGCGCAAAGTAACGGGACTGCCGCTGGCCAACGCCGGGGAGAGCCAGGACGCCTGCTTCCTGCAGGGAGAGGGCCTGGATCTCTTCCTCGGCCGCCGCCTACCCGGCGGCTTGCGGCCCGGCGAGCTGCTCGATGCCGCCGGAGCGGTCATCGGCCGCCACGACGGCGCCCTGCGCTTCACCGTGGGCCAGCGCCGCGGCACCCGGCATGCGGGCGGCCGCCGGCTTTATGTCGTCCGCCGCGACCTGGACGCCGGCACTGTCACGCTCGGCGAGGAAATGGACCTGCTGTCCTCGTCCCTGACCGCCGCCGCTCCCGTCTATTGGCGGCCGCTGCGGGCCGGCGAGGCGCTGCAGGTCAAGGTCCGCTACGAGGCGCGCGGCCACGAGGCGGAGATCCTCGAGGCGACCGCGGAGCGGATCCGCATTGCTTTCCGCGAGCCGGTTCGCGCCGTCACTCCCGGGCAGCTGGCCGTGGTTTATGACGGTGACCTCGTCGTCGCCGCCGCAACGATAGAATAGATGAAGCGATCGTGACGCGTGACGCGTGACGAGTAACAGCAATGAACAGGCCTACCGTTATGCGTGATGCGTTATGCGTGATGAGAAGCAGCATTGGCTCGAACGAATGCTGTTCCTTGTCACTCGTCACTTGTTACGCGTCACTGAGTCCAGATGATTGACATGCCGGCCGGTGAAACCTATAATCGGGCCAGTCACGCAAATTGAGCGAAGGAGAGGAACATGAACCTGATGGAAGCGATATTGGGCGGCGGCGGCTCGCCCGTATCCTCGATGGCCAAGCAGTTCGGCCTGAACGAGGGGCAGGTCACCCAGGCCATCCAGCAGATGATCCCGGCCCTGACCAACGGCGTCAAGAAGAACGTCCAGAACAAGAGCGGCTTGGATGGGCTGCTGCAGGCCTTGACCAAGGGCGGCCATGACCGCTATCTCGATGACGCCGGCGCCCTGCTGAACGCGACCGACGACGGCAACGGCATCCTCGGCCACATCCTGGGCAGCAAGGACATGAGCCGGGCGCTGGCCGACCGCACGGCCAAGAAGACCGGGATCAACTCGGGCATCCTGAAGCAGATGCTGCCCCTGATCGCCGCCCTGGTCATGGGCTCGCTCAAGCGCCAGGGGAGCAACTCGGGCCTCCTGGACCAGCTGCTGGGCGGGATCCTGGGCGGCGGCCGCTCGACGACCGGCACCTCCGCCGGCGGCGGGCTGCTGGGCGGCCTGCTGGGAAAGATCCTCGGCGGCGGCCGGAAGAAGAAGGCTTCCTCCTCGCCTCTCGATGCGCTGGGCGGCCTGCTCGACGCCGACGGCGAGGGCTCGGTGATCGACGATCTGCTCGGGTTCGCCAAGAAGGCGCTGTAAACCGAATAAACAGTGGTAGTGGTAGTGATAGTGGTAGGATCGAGCACTATAACGAACCATGCCGAAAAGCCATTGCCGCAAACGATCGCGTCATCTTAAGGAGAAAGGAGAATGAAGAGATCACTGGTCATATTCGTTATCTGCGCGGGTCTGGTCGCTTTCGCCGCCTGCGGGAAGAAAGCGGAGGCGCCCAAGGCCGTCACGGCCGCCCAGGCGCAGGCCGCCGAGGACGCCGGCAAGGCGATCGTCGACGAGATCCTGGCCGCATTTGACCAATGCGTCGCCGAGGCCGCGGCCCTGGCCAAGGACAGGCCCGAAGCCGCCGTGCTGCTGCCGCAGCTGGAAAAGCTGTATGCCGATTACGGCGCCAGGATGGCCGCGCTAAATGCCAGGTTCCTCGCCCTGAGGGACCAGGACATCTTCGCTTTTCAACGCGCCAACGGCTACATGACCGAGAACCGGCCGAAGCATGTCTTCGCCAAGGACAACACCCTGACCCCCGCTCTTCAATACTACAACCTGGAGAAGGGCGAGAAAGCCGTCGTCGACATGCTGGCGAACGGCCCCGTGAAGCTGCTCGATGCGGCAGTGAAGCAATAAGTCCGCTCTCGGTTTACGGCATACGGCAGTTGGCCGCCGCATCGGATTGTCTTCAGTGACAAGTGACGAGTGACGAGTGACAAGGAACAGCATTAGATCGAGCCAATGCTGTTTCTCATCACGCATAACGCATCACGCATAACGGCAGGCCTGTTCATTGTTGTTATTCGTCACATGTCATGCGTTACGCGTCACGATAGTTCAGTTGTTTTTTTTGCTGTATGCCTTCCGCCGCCAGCCGTACGCCGAGCTCCTCATGCCAAGTCCTTTACAGGCGGGGTCCTGTGAGGTAAAATAGACCTAGAGGTCAAGACCGATGCCTGTGTATGACTATAAATGCCGCAAGTGCGGCGCCGAGTTCGAGAAGTACCTGCGCTCCCTTTCGGCCGCCTCCACCGTGAAGTGCGAGAAGTGCGGCAGCTCCCAGGTGACCAAGCTGGTCACCTGCTGCGCGGTCTCCTCGGGCGGTAAGGGCGATCGCGCCGGCTCCTCCGCGTCCTCCCACTCCTGCGGCAGCTGCTCGAGCCATCACTGCAGCACCTGTCATTAGGGCTGAAACGAACTCGGCGTACGGCATATGACTGACGGCGGACGGCAACAGCGCTGGATCAACCTGTCGTTATGCGTGATGCGTTATGCGTGATGAGAGACGGCACTGCTCGATCTTATACTGTTCCCTGTCACTGGTCACTGGTTACTGAGGACAATTCAATGCGGCTGCCGTCCGTGGTGAACCAGGTCGCAATCGCTGTTTCCTGACCCGACCTGCACCCGCTTAGAGCTCGGTTAGCGGCTCATGCCCGCTAACGTGGCACGTGGTACTTGGTACGTGGAACCTTGATGCTCTGTTAGTTCTTTTCTTTATAGTTATAGACGATGTTGCCGCCGACGATGGTGTAGGCGATCGCGCCCTGCCC
>DAHVOV010000087.1 GCA_027318645.1 Candidatus Aminicenantota bacterium | reverse complement strand
TGCTCACTCGATCAGCGCGGCGATTTCGGTTTACCGGCAGTACACGGTGAAGTGCGGGTGCAACGGGACGACGGCAGCAGCGCACACGAGCGCGACGATTTACCAGTACCTGGCGCCGGCGCAAAAGATTCCACGTTTGGGGAACGCCATGGGGCTTGCACGTGAACGCGACGGCCCATGCGCCTCTCGCCGGGCTGTTCCTGCTGAAGAAATCGGAACATTTTTCCCTGACCCCACTTCCTGACCACAGCCTTGTGCCGTTCATCTGGAATGAGATCAAGGCTCCCCTGTCCGTTCTTCCCAAGCCGCTGAAAAAAAGGGCGTTCAATATCCTCTGCGACATCACCGCTTCGGCGCCGGCCTGGACCCTCGCGTTTCCCAAAAATCACATCGACTGGCGGGAGATCGACTTGGCCTTGCAGGGGAGAGTAAAGAACACGGGAAAGAGAGATAAAAAACAGAGGGAAGATAAAGTAGCAAAAGATCGTTGACAGTGCTTTTCCCACTCTATCTTCCCTCATTCTTCCCTCACGCTTCCCTCTGCTTTCCCTGAGCTTCGTCGTGCGGCTGCCGCATGCCGTCCGCCGTCTGCCGCACGCCAGGTCCTGTGAGCCCTGCATTGACGCCCTGCAACCAAAGGCGTAAGGTATGGCGTCTTAGGGCAGAGGAGGAGACCATCTCGAAGAATACCGATTCAAGTAAAAAGTTAAAAGGAAAAAGGTAAAAGTGAAGAGAACGGCCAGATCGACTGTTTCTTCAACCGCTTTTTCCCAGGGCTTTGTTCTTACTTTTTCCTTTTTCCTTTTACCTTTTACCTTTTCCGTGCCTCTCGCCTCTCCCCCCTCGCTTAGTGCCAGCTTTTCTACTTTTGCCTTTCGCCTTTTGCCTTTTGCCTTCATGCGCACGCTCAATTCATGAAAAGACTCAGTTATCTTCTATCTCTTCTGTTTCACGCCGCGCTGCTGCTGGCCATCCTGGCCGCCGAATTCCGCGTGGTCATCCGTCCCGAGCCGCCGCGGGTGATCACGGTGCGCGTCGCCGAACCGCCCCTGCCCTTCGTGGGCGAGGCCGCGGCGGGATCGCCGCCTTCGCTGCCGGCGGCGAGGAAGGCCGACGTTCGCCGCTCCGGCGGCGTGAGTGCCCGCAACGCCGGCGCGGCTTCCCTGCCTCTCCTGGGCGGGCCGGCGTCGCAGGTCTTCAGCCTGAAGCGTCCGCTTCCCGGGACGTTCCGCCTGGGACCGTCGGGAAAGAGCCCCGAGCCATGGGAGCTGCCCGTGGCCCCGCCGCCGCCGCCGGCCGGCCTACGCTACCGCCTCGACGGCCGGCTGCCGGGAGCATCCGCCGGCGGAACCCCGGGCGCAGGACCTTCGCGGGCTGAATTCCTCATTTCCTTCGACCCGCGCGAGCGGGCGGTCGCCGACTGGACCGAGGCGGCGATGGCGCGCATCGAGCGCAACTGGGTCATCCCGGCCTCGGCCCGCCTCGCCTTCTCCGGCCTGGTGCAGGTCACGCTGACCATCGGGCATGGGGGCGGCCGGCGCTCCCTGGCGGTCGATGGCGCGGATGTGCCGGAGGCGCTGATCCAGGCGGCGCTGCACGCGGTCGAGTCCAGCCTGCCGCTGCCGCCGCTCCCCGACAACGTCGCCGGCGAAACGTTCACCTTCACCTTCGTCTTCCGCTACAATGGCTAGCCTCCTCATTTGCCTTCTTCTCCTGCCGGCGCCGGCCGCCCAGGACGCCGCCATGCCGGTTGCTCCGCCCGTGCCGCCGGTCATTGCCGCCTGGCTCGACGCCGTTGCCCTGCGGACCGACCCGTCCCTCCTCGCCAACGACACGCTGGCCCTGACCGTCGACTGCGGCGGCGAGGCCTTCTACAAGCTCAGCGAGCGGGATGCCGTCCTGGCCGCCGGCAAGCTGCTGCCCGGGAGCAACGGGCTGCGCTTCTCCCGGCCGGGGCTGTTCCAGCGCAGCCAGTCGCTGCTCCTCGTGCTCGAGGCGCTCGACAACGGCGCGACGGCGCGGAAATACCTCCGCCTGCGGATAACGGTCGACGACCGGCCCGAGGAGAGTGCGGCCGGCGCCCCCTTGTCCGGCGCGTTCCGGCTGGAGATGTTCCACGGCGGTCAGCTGATCGGCTTCCGCCAGAAGCGCATGCAGGAGCTGGTGACACTCACCACCGGCAAGGTGGCGGCGCCCGCGGACCCGTTGCGGGGCGCCTCCCTGCGCGGGACGCCTCCCCATGGGGATTCGGTCTCGATCGTCGGGCTGGGCATGGCCCTGGCCAAGTACCTCGCCAAGAAGAAGGCGAACCGGGAGGCGAAGGAACAGGCCGGGGAGATGGAGAAGCGGCGGCTGAGCGCCGTTATCACGCGTCGGCAGGCGGACGGAACGGAGCGCGCAGTGCCCGTGGAGATCGAGCTGCGGACGGAATAGACGGAATCCACTCGGCGTACGGCTTACGGCATACGGTTTACGGCAACCGCACTTTCAAGAGATCGTTCGGAAAATTG
>DAHVOV010000075.1 GCA_027318645.1 Candidatus Aminicenantota bacterium | reverse complement strand
GACGCCTGGAAGGCCTACATGCGACGGCAGACGGTCAATGTCAATTGGGGAAACGCGCTGCCGCTTGCCCAGGGAGTCCGCTTTCCGACGGCAACACGATCTGGTCAGGGTTTTGACCATTACTGAAATTCATGCCAGCCTTGAATCGAATGCATTATGCGCCTGCCGCCCCTCGTGATATATTGTTAAAGGAAAAATGATAGGGATGCGCCGGGAACATGATCCAGCCGGAAGGTGAAACGCGATGAATGCAGAGATCCGCTTGACCGTGGATGACAGGGAGATCACCGTTGCCGCGGGGACGACCATCCTCGAAGCGGCGCGCCAGGCGGGCATCCAGATCCCTAGCCTGTGCTACCACCCCAACCTGAAGCCGACTGCCTCCTGCGGCGTCTGCGTGGTTGAGATCGCCGGCATGCCGGGATTGAAGCGCTCCTGCTGTACCCCGGCCGAGAACGGCATGAGGGTCACCACCAACTCCAAGGCGCTGCGCGCGCTGCGCAAGACGCTCGTCGAGCTGGTCCTCTCCAACCACGCCACCGAGTGCCCGACCTGCGCGGCCAATGGCCGCTGCGAGCTGCAGGACCTGGCCAACGCCATGGGCGTTGACTTCAACCGCTTCCAGCTCATCGTCGAGGACAAGCCCATCGACGAGTCGAGCCCGTCGGTGCACCGCGACCCCAAGAAGTGCATCGCCTGCGGCCGCTGCGTCACCGTCTGCAGCGATATCCAGTCGGTGTGGGCCATCGACATGGTCAACCGCGGCTTCGGCGTCAACGTCAACACTTTCTTCCAGGAAGGGCTGGGCCACAGCGCCTGCGTCAACTGCGGCCAGTGCACGGTGTTCTGCCCGACCGGCGCCCTGCGCGAGCGCAGCGAGACCGACGCCGTCTGGGACGCCATCCTCGACCCCGGCAAGATCGTGGTCGTGCAGGAGGCCCCCTCGATCCGTGTCACGCTGGCCGAGGAGTTCGGTATGGAGATGGGAACGGTGACCGTGGGCAAGATGTACGCGGCGCTCAAGAAGATCGGCTTTGACTACGTCTTCGACACCAACTTCACCGCCGACCTGACCATCATGGAGGAGGGAACCGAGCTCATCGAGCGGGTCAAGAGCGGCGGCGCGCTGCCGCTGATCACCTCCTGCTCGCCGGGCTGGATCAAGTTCATGGAGACGTACTTCCCCGAGTTTGCCAGCCGTACCTCCACTTGCAAGTCACCGCAGCAGATGTTCGGCACCATGGTCAAGACCTACTTCGCCAGGGAGAAAGGGCTCGACCCGGCCAAGATCGTCTCGGTGTCGATCATGCCCTGCACGGCCAAGAAGTTCGAGGCGCGCCGCCCCGAGATGCGCGACTCAGGCTTCCCGGACGTCGACCACGTGCTGACCACCCGCGAGTTCGTGCGCATGATCAAGGAGGCCAGGATCGATTTTAAGAACCTCCCCGAGGAGAAGGCCGACGACCTGATGGGCGCCTACACCGGCGCGGCGACGATCTTCGGCGCCACCGGCGGCGTCATGGAGGCGGCCATCCGCTCGGCCTACTTCCTGCTGGCCGGCAAAAACCTGGACAACCTCGACGTCAAGGCCGTGCGCGGCCTAGAGGGGATCAAGGAGGCCACGCTGGTCATCCCGGCCGAGGGACTGGGCGAGCTGAACGTCAAGGTGGCGGTGGCCCACGGCCTGGGCAATGCCCGCTCTCTGCTGGATAAGGTGCGCCAGCAGATCCAGGAGACCGGCAAGAGCGAGTACGCCTTCATCGAGATCATGGCCTGCCCCGGCGGCTGTGTCGGCGGCGGCGGCCAGCCCTATGGCAGCGTCATCGCCGACCGGGCGCGGCGCGGCGAGGGCTTGTACCGCGAGGACTCGGGGATGGCCAAGCGCCAGTCGCATGAGAACCCCGAGGTGCAGCGCATCTATGAGACGTTCCTCCAGCGCCCAGGCTCCGACGTCTGCCACCGGCTGCTGCACACCTGCTATTTCGAGCGCAGCCTGCTCGATGGCGGCTGCGTCAAGGAAGCGACGCACAAGCACTCCGGCCACCACGGCTGAGCGCCTGGACAAGAGAAAAGGGCAGCATCCCGCTGTTTTTTTTGCCATGGTGGAATCCAAACAAAGGAGTTATAATTGTGCCGTGAATAGCATGAACTCCATCCCGGGCAGAAGGAGCGGCCATGGCTGACAGGACCATGCGTGGCGACCGGTTGCACATCGCCATCCTCGGGCGGCGCAACGCCGGCAAGTCGTCGCTGATCAACGCCATGACCGGCCAGCCGGTGGCCATCGTCTCCGCCGTGCCGGGAACGACCACCGACCCGGTCTTCAAGGCCATTGAGTTCCAGCCCATCGGCCCGGCGGTGCTGATCGACACGGCGGGCATCGACGACCGCGCCGAGGGACTGGGCGCCGAGAGGATCAGGAAGGCGGGCGCCGTCCTGGAGAAGAGCGACCTGGCCCTGCTGGTCGTCGACGCCGCCGCCAATGAATTCGCCTACGAGGACGAGCTGCTGGAGAAGTTCCGCCGGCGCTCCATCCCGGTCATTGTCGTGGCCAACAAGACCGACCTGTCGCCGGGGAAGGGGAGCGACTGGTTCCGCGACAAGCCCTGCGTGCGCGTCAGCGCCCTGACCGGCGCCGGCCTGGAGGAGCTGCGGCGGCGCATCCTGGAAATCGCCCCCAGCCAATGGGAGCCTCCCTTCCTGCGTGACCTGGTGCGGCCCGGCGAGGTGGTGGTGCTGGTGGTGCCCATTGACACCGGCGCCCCCAAGGGGCGGCTGATCATGCCCCAAGTCAAGGCCCTGCGCGACGCCCTGGACGGCGGCGCCATGCCCCTCAGCTGCCGCGAGAGCGAGCTGGCCGCGGCCATTTCCGCCCTGCGCGCCCGACCGGCGCTGGTGGTGACCGACTCACAGGCCTTCACGCCGGTTGCCGCCGCCGTCCCCGACGAGGTCCTGCTGACCTCATTCTCCATCCTATCGGCGCGGCAGAAGGGCGACCTGCCCGGCCTGGTGGAGGGCGTCCTGGCCGTGCCGCAACTGCGGCCGGGGGACCGCGTGCTGATCGCCGAGTCGTGCTCCCATCATCCGCTGCAGGACGACATCGGCCGGGTGAAACTGCCGCGCTGGCTGAACGAGTACGCCGGCGGCGGCCTGCGCATCGAGACGGTCCCCGGCAGCGCCTACCCCGACGACCTGTCGGCCTACAAGCTGGTCGTGCACTGCGGCGCCTGCACCCTCAACCGCCGCGAGATGCTGCGCCGCCAGGAGCTGCCGGCCCGGGCCGGGGTGCCGATGACCAACTACGGGGTATTGATATCGTTCCTGAAGGACGTCTTCCCGCGGGCGCTGCGGCCCTTCCCCGAGCTGTACGCCCGTTACCGGCATGCCGCCTGGCCGCGCGGCCGGGGGCAAGGAGCGGACTGAAATGGACAGCGGGTTCATCGACCACGCCCTGCTCACGGCCGAGGCCGTCGCCGCCCGGGGCCTGACCCTGGCCGGTTGGGTGGCCAACCGCATCGACCCGGCCATGGCCCGGGCCGACGAG
>DAHVOV010000040.1 GCA_027318645.1 Candidatus Aminicenantota bacterium | reverse complement strand
GCGACGATGCCGGGCATGAGCAGGGGCAGGAGGACCCGGCGGACGCTCTGCCACGGGCCGGCCCCGAGGTCGCGGGCGGCCTCGAGGACCGAAAAATCGAAGTCCTGCAGGCGGCCGAGGACGGTCATTGCCACGTAGCTGACGCAGAAGGTGACGTGGGCCAGGAAGATCGTGAACAGGCCGAGCGGCGCGCCGACGGCCACGAAGGCCATCAACAGGCTGATGCCCATCAGGATCTCGGGCACCACCAGCGGCGTGTAGACCAGGGTGTAGTGGACGCGCTGCAGCCGCGAGCGGCCGAAGCGGTGCAGGGCCAGGGCGGCGGTCGTGCCCAGCGCCAGGGAGACGCCGGTCACCACCACGGCGATCAGCAGCGTGTTGCGCGCCGACTCCCAGATGGCCGGCTCGTGGAACAGCCGGCCGTACCAGCGCAGCGAGAAGCCGCGCCAGGCGCCGCCGAAGCGCGAGGAGTTGAAGGACTCGACGACCAGGATGAGGATCGGCAGGTAGAAGAAGACCAGCACCACGCCGGTCATGACGAAGGGGAAGCGGCTGCGCCTCACGGCGTCCCCCCTTCTGCGGGCGCCGCCGCCTGGCGCTGCAGCGCCAGCACCGCCAGCAGCTGCATGAGCACGGCCAGGATCAGGACGATGGACAGGCCGCCGGCCAGGGGCAGGTTGCGGTCGACGAAGACGCGCTGGGCGATCTTGTTTCCCAGCAGCTCGCTTTCCGTCCCGCCCACCAGGTCGGGGACGACGTAGGAGCCCAGCGCCGGGATGAAGACGACCAGGACGGCGGTGACCAGCCCCTGGCGCACGCCGGGCAGGAACACGCGGCGGAAGGCCTGGAAGGGGCGGGCGCCCAGGTCGCGGGCCGCCTCGATCAGGCGGGTGTCGAACTTCTCGGCGGCGGCGTAGATCGGCAGGATGGCGAACGGCAGGAAGGTGTAGACGGTCACCAGCACCACCGCCCCCAGGTTGTACAGCAGCGAGGCGTTGGCGTCGGCCAGCCCCAGCAGGACCAGCGCCTTCTTGATGAACCCCTCGGGGTGCAGGATCGTCTTCCAGGCGAAGACGCGGATGAGGAAGCTCGTCCAGAAGGGGACGATCACCAGCATGAGCAGCAGGTTGCGCCGCCGCGGCGAGGCGCGGGCCACGGCGTAGCCGGTGGGCACGGCCAGCAGCATGCACAGGGCGGTCGAGACCAGGCTCACCCACAGCGTCCGCCAGGCGATGGCCAGGTACTGGGGGTCGGCCAGCGCCCGCACCGTGGCCAGGGTCCAGCCGCGGCCGATGCCGCCGAAGGGATCGGCGGGGCGGAAGGCGAGGACGAAGACCAGCAGGGTGGGGACGAGGAAGAAGAGCGCCAGCCAGACGAACGAGGGCAGGGTCAGCAGCGCCTCGGAGAGGCGCCGGCCGAGGCGCCGCGCCCAGCGGCGGCGCGCCTCAGGCATCGCCCACCTTCTGGGGCGGGACGGCGATCAGCTTCTCGTCGTCGCGGCGGAAGCCCTCCAGCATGAAGCCGTCGTCGCCGTGCCAGAACACCCAGACGTCGTCCTTCCAGCGGATGGGCTTCTCGTCGAGGAAGAAGCGGGCGTGCTGGCGCAGGACCTGCAGGCGGTGGCCGCCGGCGCGCACCCAGTACTTCGTCGTCGCCCCCAGGTAGATGACGTCCTCGACCACGGCCGGCACGGCGGTGCGCTTGGGCTTCGGCTCGGGCCGGTCGCGCGAGATCTGGATCTTCTCCGGGCGGATGCTGAGGAAGACCTGGTGGCCGTCGGCGATCTGCTTGTCGTTGTAGACGAGCACATCGGGCAGGCCCTCGACGCGCAGGCGGCTGTACTCGGGGTCGGGGTGCTCGGCCACCACCCCCTCCAGGAAGTTGGTGTCGCCGATGAAGGCGGCCACGAAGCTCGTGCGCGGCGCCTCGTAGATCTCGGCCGGCGTGCCGATCTGCTCGATGCGGCCGGAGTTCATCACCGCGATGCGGTCGCTCAGGCTCATCGCCTCGCCCTGGTCGTGGGTGACGTACAGGAAGGTGATGCCGACCTGGTCGTGGATCATGTCGAGCTCGATCAGCATGCGCTGGCGCAGCTTGAGGTCGAGGGCGGCCAGCGGCTCGTCCAGCAGCAGGACGTCGGGCTTGTTGATCAGCGCCCGGGCGATGGCCACGCGCTGGCGCTGGCCGCCGGAGAGCAGGTCGGGCTTCTTGTCGGCCTGGTCCTCCAGGCGGATGAGGCGCAGCATGGCGTCGACCTCGCGGTCGATCTCGGCCCTGGGCCGCTTGGCGATCTGCAGCCCGAAGGCGATGTTGCCGCGCACCGTCAGGTGCGGGAACAGGGCATAGCTCTGGAAGATGGTGTTCAGCCGCCGGCGGTTGGGCGGCAGCGGCGTGATGTCGCGGCCGTCCAGGAACACGCGGCCGGCGTCGGGGACCTCGAAGCCGGCGGCCACGCGCAGCATGGTCGTCTTGCCGCAGCCGCTGGGGCCGAGCAGGGCGAACACCTCGCCGCGGCGGATCCCCAGCGAGACGTCGGCGACGGCCTGGATGGGGCCGAAGCGCTTGCTGATGCGGTCGAACTCTAGGAATTCCGCCATGGCGGCGCAGCGGGAAACGGGATGTGTTCCATGAGCGAACCTTAAGGAAATCGCGAAGAAAATGCAAGTGCCGCGGACGGATTTTTTTCCGCCCGGCGCCGGGCCCCGCCCTATTTACACCCCGGGGCCGGCGTGGCATAATCGGCCCATGCAAGACGAACGCGGCCTCATCGAGGAAGCCCGCGACCTCGGCGGCGGCTACCACCTGCTGAAGGTCGCCGCGCCGCGCCTGGCCGCAGCGGCCAAGCCGGGGCATTTCG
>DAHVOV010000015.1 GCA_027318645.1 Candidatus Aminicenantota bacterium | reverse complement strand
CGATCTCAAGCCCTGACGAGGCGGCCTACTGCTCGGGCTCGCGGGCGATGACCCCCTTTTCGATCAGCAGCTCGACCTGCTTGTTGACCATGTCGGCGAAGCGCAGGAAATGGGGGATGGTCAGGGTGGTGGTCAGCAGGTTGGCCAGCCCGGCGGCCACCCCGCGCAGGAAGCGCCCCTCCTGGCGGGCGAAGACGATGATCGCCGCGAAGCCGCCGCCGATCATCCAGCGGGCGAAGGAAGGGACGGGAAAGCGCGCGCTGCTGACCACCAGGTTCAGCACCAGGAAGTAGAGGCCCAGGACCAGCGACAGCGAGCCCAGCTGGGCCAGCGAGCGGATGAAGGGCTTCTCGCGGGCCTGGCGCAGGAATCCCCAGACGTGGGCGATGCCGATGTGCACGGCGCCGACGGTGAAGAAGGCGATCTTGAACGTCTGGCCGCTCATGGGGTTCAGCGAGGAGAGCGCCGGCACGATCATCCAGGAGAGCCAGGGCAGGGAGGCCAGCCGCGCCGAGCCGAACCAGGTGCCGGTCAGCGCCCCCCAGAGGACGGTGAAGGAGCTCAGCAGCACCAGCAGCGGCAGGATGGCCGGCGGCTCCTGGCCGCGCCGGCGGGCGCGCCGGGAAAAGAACAGCGCCGCGGCGAGGAAGACCAGGCCGTAGCCGCCGTCGCCGATGATGGCGGCGAAGAAGAAGACGAAGAAGAGCAGGAAGACGAGGCTGATGTCGAACTCGCGGTAGCCGGGCACGGTGCCCAGCAGCTGGAAGACGGGCTGGATGATGTCGATCCAGCGCCGGTTGCGCACGATCGTCGGCACCTCGTCGTCCGCGGCGGGGTCCTGCAGCAGCAGCGCCCAGCCGTTGAGGCGGCACGCCTCGCGCAGCGCCGCGGCCTGCTCGCCGGGCAGGAACCCGGTCAGGAAGGAGAGCTCGGCGGTGTGGCCCAGCGCCGCCGCCGCCTCGGCCAGCTCGATCTCGCGGCCCGCCGCCCGGGCGGCGATGGACAGGCGGCCGGCCTCGCCGGCCAGGCCCCGCAGCTCGAGGCGGAACTTGTCCTGGTCGGCGCGGTTCTCCCCGCGCAGCGCCTCCAGCTCGACGGCGCCGCGCCGCGGCGGCGCCAGCTCCTTGAACGCCACATCGGGAAAGGCGCCGGGCCTGGCCACCAGGGCCAGCCAGCGCTGGCCGCGGAGGCGGCGCACCACGAACGCGCCGGGCACGGCCCCGAGGGCGCGGAGCTTCCGGGCCGGCACCTCGTAGAAGCGGACCGCGAAGCCCTGCTCCTGCAGCGGCCGCAGGTCGGCGAGCGACACGTCCTGCCACTCGCGCAGGCGCTCCTGCTCGCGGGCGAGCTCGGCGGCCTCCTCCTCCAGGACGCGGACGGCCTCCTGGCGCTCGAGGATGGCGCGGGCCGTCTCCAGGGCGGCGGCGACGTCGGCGGTCGCCGCTTCCGGCGGCGGCGTCCGCTGCCCCGGCGGGGCCACCGCCGCCAGCGCCTTCTCCAGCAGGTCGCGCTTCTCGCGCCACTCCTGCGCCGGGGCGACCTGGGCGGGCACGGCGGCCAGGTGCAGCACGCCCAGGCGGCGCAACCGGCGCAGCGCCTCCGCCCGCTCGGCGCGGCGGATGACCACCGTGGCCTTGCGCATGGGGACGATCATGTCTCCCCCATGCGGCGCAGCAGGTTGTTCTTGGCGATCTTGCCGCGCACCACCGCCGCCGTCTGCTGGTCGCCCAGGTAGATGTTGATGCGGCGGATGCCCTCGATCGCCTCGGGGATCTTGACCTTCTCGAAGAGGTTCACCCGCTGGCTGGTCACGCGCAGCTCGGCGTCCAGCCGCTCGACCTGGCGGCGCAGCAGGCCGACCTCGACGTCGAGGCGCGCCAGGTCGGCGAGCAGCAGCAGCGCCTCGTCGACCCAGGGCGGGGTGAGGAACAGGTCGTGTCCGGCGCCGGCGAACTCCAGCGCGCGCAGGACCGGGATCTCCACGCCGGCGATGTTGGCCGTGTCGGTCTCCAGCCGGCTCACCTTCAGCCATTCCGTGAAGGGGAACGCCTCGGCGAAGAGCCCCAGCCAGGGGGCGGCGCCCTCGAGCCGCTGTCGGCGCAGCCGCTCCTGCTCGGCCAGCTGCGCCTCGACCTGGCGGATCACCATCTGCAGCTGCTGCTTCTTGAGCTGCAGGGTGGGCAGGTAGCGGCGGAAGCGCTTCAGGGCGTCCTTCTGGCGCTTCAGCTCGCTCTTGGTCAGCTTCACGGCCATGGGTTCATTCGCCCCCGGCGCCGGCGGGCGGCGCGGGCTCGCCTTCCCCGCCGGCCGGCCAGTACTGGCGGATCAGCTCGCTGCGCAGCCGCGTCTCCTCGGGGGAGAAGCAGTCGGCCAGGAGGCGCCAGCCGTTGTCCAGGGCCCGCTCCAGGGGCACGTTCACCGACAGGTCCATCATCTCCTGCTCGAAGCGCGCGCCGTACTTCAGCAGCTTGCGGTCCCACTCGTTCATCTGGAAGCCCATGGCCTTCTTCTCCAGCGACTCCTTGTAGGCGGCGTACAGGGTGATCATGCCGTCCATCAGGGGGCGGTGGTCGGGGCGGGTCTTCTTGTTGACCAGCTGCTTGAGCCGCGACAGCGAGCCGAAGGGCTCGATGCGGCCGTTGCGCATGTAGAACTGCCCTTCCGTGATGTAGCCGGTGTTGTCGGGGACCGGGTGGGTGACGTCATCGCCCGGCATGGTGGTGACGCCCAGGATGGTGATCGATCCCGCCCCCTGGAAGTCGACCGCCTTCTCGTAGCGCGCCGCCAGCTGGCTGTACAGGTCGCCGGGGTAGCCGCGGTTGGAGGGCACCTGCTCCATGGTGATGGCGATCTCCTTCAGGGCGTCGGCGAAGTTGGTCATGTCGCTGAGCAGCACCAGCACCTTCTTGCCGCGCAGGGCGAAGCCCTCGGCCACGGCCAGCGCGATGTCGGGCACCAGCAGGCACTCCACGGTGGGGTCGGAGGCGGTGTGGACGAAGAAGACCGTGCGGCTCAGGGCGCCGCCCTGCTCCAGGGCGTCGCGGAAGAAGAGGTAGTCGTCGTACTTCAGCCCCATGCCGCCCAGGATGATGAGGTCGACCTCGGCCTGCAGGGCGATGCGCGCCAGCAGCGGGTTGTAGGGCTCGCCCGACACCGAGAAGACGGGCAGCTTCTGCGACTCGACCAGCGAGTTGAACAGGTCGATCATGGGGATGTTGGTGCGGATCATGTTGCGCGGGATGATGCGCTGCGCCGGGTTGACGGCCGGGCCGCCGATGTCGATCATGTCCGCTGCCAGCTCCGGCCCCTTGTCGCGCGGCCGGCCGCTGCCGTCGAAGATGCGCCCCAGCAGGTCGTCGGAGAAGGAGACCTGCATGGGGTGGCCGAGGAAGCGCACCTGGTCGCCGGTGGAGACGCCGCGGCAGCCGGCGAAGACCTGCAGCGACACGCGCTCCTCGGCCAGGCGGATGACCTCGGCCAGCGACGTGCGGCCGGCTCCGCCGGCCCCACCGGCGGAGCGGACGACGGCCAGCTCGCCGTAGCGCACGTTCTCGGCGCGGACAGTGATGACGTTGCCGGCGATGGCCTCGATGCGGCTGTAGACCTTCTTCATTCGCCCCTCCCCGGCGCGCCCGCCCGCAGCGCCTCCAGCAGGCGCCGCCCCTTCTCGTCGGCGCCGGCGCGATGCGCCGCCGTGAAGGCGGCGATCTCCTCCTCCAGGCGGCGGAACTCGTCGCCCTGCCAGGGGGCGACGTTGATGTCCAGGAACTTCTGGCGCAGCTGGTTGAAGAAGGCGCGGGCCGCCTCCTTGGCGCCCAGCTCGAGGCGCGCCGCCAGCACCGCGAAGAGCATGGCGAACAGGTGGCGCTGGCGCTCGGGCGGCATGGCGCCGTTGACCGGGTCCAGGGTGTCCTGCTGCAGGTAGACCGAGTCGATGAAC
>DAHVOV010000009.1 GCA_027318645.1 Candidatus Aminicenantota bacterium | reverse complement strand
TCCCACCCGCTTCGCGCAGGTGACGAGCTGGGACGAGATCCTGGGCGCCTACCTCTCCGGCAGCCCATCCGGGTCCGTTCGCTTCCCGGAAATGCCCGCCGGGTCCGACGGCCTTTGTCCGCCCCGGCCGGAGCCTGAACTAAGGGAGCGGTAACCTCAGCGATAGCGGCGTTTCCCTAGCGCCGCTGCAGCTTGGTCAGCGACTCCTTCAGCCACTTGGAGTAGTCGGGGCGGTCTATCAGGCTCTGGACGCGGAATACCCGCAGCCCGGCCAGCTTGCCCTCGTTGGTCTTGGCGATGAAATAGTCGATGATCCCCTTGAACTCCTGCTCGGTCAGCCAGCGCCCCTCGTCCGACTCCAGGTAGAGCGATCCCAGGATGGGCTTGCCGGTGAACTTCTTCAGCACGCGGTCGAGCAGCGCCTCGTAGAACGGCAGCTGCTTGACGTCGTAGAAGCTGAAGATGATGGCGTCGATATCGAAGTCGTACGGCCGGTCGAGGTCGTCGGGGGGATAGCAGGGGGCCCAGATGGCCAGCCGCGGGTTGATGGCCTTGGCCACGGCGATGATGCGGCGGAACTCCTTGGCCGAGTGCCCGCCCTTAGCGGTCTCCATGGTCTCCTCGTAGAAGTCATTGAGGTACAGCCCGATGATCTCCTTGTGCGTGCGCGAGAGCCCGGCGATCCAGGCCGCGCGGCGCATGGCCTGGGCGAACGATCAGCCCCAGATGCCGCGCTCGATCTTAGCGATGACGTACTTGATCCCCGGCGCCTGCAGGTGCCGGTACATGAGCGTGTCCTCGAACTTCATCTTGCCGTCATAGGGCAGGTCGTGGGTCCAGACGGTGTTGAAGCCAACCTCCTTGACGATCGGGGCGATGTCCACCTTGTCGTCGTGCTCCCAGACGGAGATCAGCGGCTCGGTCGGGAAATCGATCGCGCCGGAGGCGGCGACCCTCGCCGGCAGCAGCAGCGCCAGGAGCGTCGCCAGGACGGCGGCCGGCAGGATGACGCGCCGCCCGCGCGCGCGGTCGTTCTGGTCGATGTTTCGTTTCATTCCTGATCCTCCCTGTATCGGATTTCCATCACTGGTCCCGGGATTCACTCCCAGCGGCTGACGATGGTCAGGTTCTGGGGGTTGACGATGGGCTTGCCCTCGGCGGTGAAAAGGTAGTCCAGGCGGCTGCGGTAGAACTCCTCGATGCGGCCGCGGACCATCTTCATGGTCGAGTTCAGGAAGCGGTTCTGCTCGGTGAATCCCTCGCCGAGCACGGCCACCGCCGCCGGCAGCCAGCGCGAGGGGAAGAGGCCGGCGAAGGCGCCGTCCTCGCGGAAGGCGTTGATCTCCGCCTGCAGGAGCGCCAGCGCCGCCTCCTGCCCCCTGCGGTCGGCGCAGGACAGCCCCTGTTCGTGGAGCCGGCGCAGGACCGCCTCCTTGTTGGGAACCAGCAGCGCCGCCGTCCAGGGCGACTGGTTGTTGTACAGCATGAGCTGCTCGATGTAGGGCGAGCGGCTGCAGATGGTCTCCTCGATCCCCTCCGGGCTGTACTTCTCGCCGTCATTGGCGATCAGCAGGCTCTTGTTCCGCCCCAGGACGAACAGGAAGCCGTCGCGGTCCAGGTAGCCGATGTCACCGGTGTACAGCCAACCGTCGCGCAGCGCCTCGCGCGTCGCCTTCTCGTTCTTCCAGTAGCCGGCCATGACGTTCTCGCCGCGGATGACGATCTCGCCCTGGCGGCCCGGCGGCAGCGGCTTCCCCTGTGCGTCGCAGATGCGCAGGTCCAGGCCGGCCACCAGCCGCCCCGAGGAGCCCAGCTTGTGGTGCCGGGCGGAGTTGGCGGAGATGACCGGCGCGGCCTCGGTGAGCCCGTAGCCCTGGAACATGGGGATGCCGATGGCGTAGAAGAAGCGCTGCAGCTCGATGTCCAGCAGCGCGGCGCCGCCGACGAAATACTCGAGCCGGCCGCCGAAGTTGCGGCGGATCCTGCTGAAGATGAGCTTGTCGTAGAGCAGGACGAGCGGCTTCTTGAGCTTCCTCAGGCCGCGGCCGCGGTTCCAGCCCTCGCCGTTGTAGTCGTACGCCAGGCCCAGCGCCTTCCTGAACAGCGCCTCCACCCGGGCGCCCTTCTCCTGGACGCCCTTCTCGATGTTCTTGCGGAAGTTCCTGGCCAGCGCCGGCGCGCTCAGCAGGATGGTCGGCCGGACCTCGCGGATGTTCTGCGGGATGTTCTTCAGCGTCTCCAGGTTGGTCTTGCCCTGCTGCACCGCGGCCAGGGCGGCGCCGTTCTTCATCATGGCGTAGATGCCGCAGGTGTGGGCGAAGGCGTGGTCCCAGGGCAGGATGAGCAGGGTCACGTAGCGCGGCGGGCAGGGGATGAGCGAGTTGGCCTGCTCGATGTTGGCCGTGTAGTTGCGGTGGGTCAGGATGATCCCCTTGGGCTCGGCGGTCGTCCCCGACGTGTAGCTGATGGTGGCATAGTCGCCCTCGCCCACCGACTGCCAACGGTCGGTGAACTCCCTTTCGCCGCCGGCCAGGAACTCGGCGCCCAGGCGGCGGACGTCGTCGCCGGTCAGCTCGTCCTTCTGCATTTCCTCCGGCGGGTCGAGGGCGATGGTCTTCTCCAGCTCCGGCAGGTCGTTCTTGATCTGGCGGACCTTGGCCAGCTGGCTGCGCGACACCACCGCCAGCCGGCAGCCCGAGTGGGCGAGGCGGAACTTGAGCTCCGCCAGCTCGTCGACGCGGACCGAGATGGGGACGTTCACCGCGCCGGCCAGCAGGATGCCGAGCTCGCTGGACACCCATTCGGCGCGGCCCTCGGAGATGAGGGCGACGCGGTCCCCCTTGCGGACGCCGAGGCGCATGAGCCCGGCGCTGAAGCGGTGCGCCTGCTCGCGCATCCGGGCATAGGTGATCCCCTCGTACTCGGCCCCCTTTTTCTCCCACAACAGGACGCGGTCGGCGAACTTCTCTACGCTCTCGGCGAACAAGCGGTTCAGCGTGCGGGACATCATGACCCCCTGATCATTTTCCTGAGAGTTCTCGTGCCTTTTCCCGATGCATTCGCCCAGTTTATGCCGCCCTCATCGCAAAATCAATCATTCTCCCCGCGCCGGCCCGCCGCGGCCCGGTGCCCTCAATGGAACGCCATGAACTCGAGCCCAGAGGCGTAGGTTGCGCGGCCGCCGTCGCGGCGTACGCGCCGGTAGCGCACCTGCACGATGGTGCTGTGGCTCCCCTCCACCGGCGCGCGGCCCACGAAGATCCCGCTCGCGCCCAGCTCGCCGAGAAGGGCCGGCTTGTTGAACTGGGCGAGCTCGTCGGCGCAGATCCCCTCGAATATCGTCACGGCGGCGCGCTTTTGGCCGCGCGCCTGTGGATCGAAGACCAGCACGGCCAGCGCGTTCTCGTATTGCGGCTGCCTGCCGAGGACGACCGGGACGGCGGAGGCCCGCCCCGGCTTCCCGCCCTGCTCGCGGGCGGCGCGGATGAGCTCCTTCGTGGCGCCGCCCTCAATCCAGCGCTCCAGCAGGGCGGAGAGCGGCGGGACCATCGCCTCGTCCTCGGAAGCCGGCTTCACCCCCGGCGGCAGCTCCGAGCCGCGCGCCCGCTCGGAAAAGGCGGCTCCCGAGTCGAAGACGACCTCGGCGCCGCGCAGCACGCGGAGCAGGTAATACTCGCCGACCTCGAAGGGATAGTCGATCCGGATGGAGTCGCAGCGCTCCAGGGAGAACAGCTCGAACAAGTAGCGGGTGGCGGTGTCGAGGGAAAGGCGCCGCGCCAGCATGGGATGATTTTTGGAGGCGGGAGGCCCGCCCCTCCGGTCCCAGGCGAGGGTGACGACGCCGCTCATGCTTTTCAGGTCGAGCCAGACATAGGCGATGCCGTCGGGG
>DAHVOV010000007.1 GCA_027318645.1 Candidatus Aminicenantota bacterium | reverse complement strand
GGTAGGTGGCGGCCAGCGGCTGGTTGGCCGGGATGGTCCACTCGAAGCTGCCGTCGTTGGCCGTGACGGCGGCGATGGTCGATACCAGGGTGGTCCCCTTGAACAGCTGGATGCGGACCTCGTCATCGATCAGGTCGCCCTGGCGGGCCCAGGCGATGAGATGCGGCCGGCCCCGCTGCCACGAGGCGCCGGCAGCGGGCGCCAGGACGAGCATGACGCCGGACGTGACGGTGAACGCTTTGCTGACGCCCTTCACCTTGTTGTCCAGGGTCTGGACGCGAATGGCATAAATGCCTTTTTTCAGGGCCGGCGGGATGGCCCAGTCGAACGCGCCGTCGTTCTCGGTCGCTGCGGCGATGTCCAGCTTCGCGATCCCGTCCTTGAGGAGCTGGATCCTGACGTTGGCGTCCAGGGTGCCTTCACGACTCCAGCGTATGGAGCGGGTGGCGCCCCATAGCCATGTGTTGCCCGCCGCCGGCGAGGTGACGGTGATCGAGGGGGCGAAGATGTAGAACGGATCGCTGTCGGCCTGGATCGGGCTGCCGATGGTTTTGATGCGGATGAAGTAGGCGCCGCGTGGGATGCCGACGGGTATCGTCCAGTCGAACGCCTCGTCGTTCGCCGTGCTGCTGCTGATGGTCAAGAAGAGCGCGCCGGCTTCCTTGAAAAGCATGATCATGACGTTGGCGTTCGTCGTCCCGTGCTTGAGCCAGCGGATGGAATGTGTCTGCGACCTCTCCCATTCCACGTCGGCGATGGGGCTCGTCACGGTCAGGAAGCGGTCGGAGACCGTGATCGGCCAGGGCGGCGACCAGGGGGATTCGATCGTCGTATGGGTGGTGCAGCGCGCCTTGGCGCGGACGGCGAATACCCCGGCCGAAGTCCACGCATGGGATGCCGTGGAATTTCCTGCCGGCAGCCAGTCCGTCGACGTTCCGTCCCCCCATTCAAAGAGATATTGAACGGCGTGGCCGAAGGTGGAGGCCGAGCCCGCGGCCGAGAACGCATATCCCGTGAACATGACGCCTTTCGCCGGCCCCTTGGGCGCCGCCGGGGCGGAGATCGCCTCCCCGGTCAGGACGGCGTCGACCCTCACTCCCGGGGCCCCGGCGGTCACGTCGATCGGGTCTGCCTTGGCATGGTCGGCCTTGTCGCTGTGCCATTCCGACTTGAAATTCAGGCCGTCGGCGACGAACTGGACCTTGTAGCTTTGGGACCTCAGCCGCAAGGCGCGGTAGTTCCCATCGGCATCCGTATAGGCGTTTTGCGTGACGTATTCCTGGTCCGCCGGGTAGACCGCTACGTGGACGTCCTTGATCCCCGTCCCGGAGGCGGTGGTGACCCTGCCGAAGATCTCCCCGCCGGTGGCCAGCTGAGCGTCGATGCCTGCCGTCATGCGGCCGGCCGTCACCGGGACCAGATCGGCATCCGAGAACCAGTCCTTGTTGTCGTACCACTCGCCCAGATAATTCAACCGGTCCAGGCCGGCGCCGAAGTAGACCTTGTAATTGCCTGTCGTCAAGCCGTTCACCTTGTAATTCCCGTTCTCATCCGCACTCGCCGTGATAATGGTGTACTTGTTCGGGGTCACAGTGTCATAAATGCTGATGAGGCCGCCATGGATGGGGTTTCCCGACGCATCAGTGACTTTCCCCGAGATCCGGCCGCCGGCGGCCAGCTGCACGTCTATGCCCGTCGTGATGATCCCGGCCGTCACCGCGACCGGATCGGCCGTTTCATAGGAATTTTTGTCGTTGTACCACTCCGCCAGGTAATTCGGGTTGCTGCTGTCGGGCTTGTACTGGATCCGGTAGCTGGCGGTGCTCAGCGCGCTGATGGAGTAGTCGCCGTTCGCATCGGTCCTTGAATATCTCACGATATGGTCCGGCGAGTTGAATACGTACACCATGATCCAGGGGACGCCGATTCCCGCTTCGTCGCTTACGCGGCCGGATATCTGGCCGCTGGGGGCCAGCTGGGCGTCGATGCCGGCGGCAATGCTGCCGGCCGTCACGACGATCGGATCGGCAGCGGCCAGGCTCGGCTTGTCGTTGTACCATTCCGACAGGTAGTTCAGGCAGTTGTTGAAGAAATAGGCCTTGTAGCTTCCCGACGGCAGCCCGCGATAATGGTAGTTTCCCTCCGGGTCACTGGTGGCCTCGCCCAGGTCGTTGCCGGCCAGGTCATATGCATGCACCCGGATGTTGCCGATCCCGGAACCCGAGGCGTCGGTGACCCGGCCGGCGAACTCGCCGCCTGTGCCCAGCCGGGCGTCGATCCCGCGGGTGACGGCCCCCGCCGACACCACGACCGGATCGGCAACGGCCAGGCTCGGCTTGTCGTTGTACCACTCCGAGACATAGTTCAGGCAGGTGTGCCAATTGTAGAAGTGGATCTTGTAGCTGCCGGGAGGCAGGTCGGGGAGCGTGTAATTCCCGTTGAAGTCGGAATACGCCCCGCTTTTTTGATTTCCAGCCAGGTCATATGCCCTGACGTCAATGGAATCGATCCCCAGGCCTTGCTCATCGGTGACGCGGCCGGAGATGCTGCCGTTCTGGGACCAAGCCGGAAGGGCGAAAAGGAGAAATATGGCGAACCATCCTGGAACAGCAAGCTTCGCGGCGGACAATCGCTTCATGCCGAATTCCCTCCGAAATGGCCGGTGCGTATCCTTTGAACACGTCCGATACGGCCTGTGCTTCTGTTATAGTTCATATGGTCTCCAAAATCTTCCCAAATGATGTTTTGGGAATCGGAATGACCAATGAATCCCGGTCGCAGGAGGACGATCTGCCGCAATTCGTGACCCGGGACGGCCCGGGAGCCGGGGGTGCTCAGCGGCGGCGGAACTCGTAGACCGCGATGACCGGGTTCCCCGGGTACAGGGGATCGCTCTCGTTGTCCGCCGCCGGCAGGGTCAGGTACAGCCGGTTGCCGGCCGGGTCATAGGCGCCGCCGGCGATGGCGTCGGTCCATTGCCCGGGGATCGTGTATGCGCCATAGCGGCCGAAGGGGGCCGGGAAAACGCCGTTGGCGTACGGCTTCGACGAGTATGGGTGGGCGGCGGCGAGGACCTCCTCGAGGTCGTAAAAAGCGTACATATAGTGGCGGTCCTGGGCGTCCCAGACTGCCACGCCGCCGTTGTCATAGCCCAGCGAGTCCGCGCGCTTGTAGACGATGGTCCCGGCGACGGGCGGCTGGAACGCCGGCTCGGGAGTGCCGTGCCAGGGGTTGGCGGGGTTGCGGTTGAAGCCGCCGGCGCTGCCGAGCAGGGCGTAGGTGCGCGTCCCGGGGACGATGATGCCGACGCCCGTCTCGGTCTTCAGCGTCCAGGTCTTGTTGTTGCCGCTGACGTTGGCCATATCGTCGCCCCAGATCGAGTGCTCGAGCGAGTAGTCCAGCCAGGCGCGGGTCGCGATCGCGGCGCCGTCCCGGGCCGCGGCGACGTCGGCCAGGTCGAAGGCGAAAAGGCTTGGCCCGGCGCTGGCCCGCGACACGATGGTGATCTGGTTGTCGAGGCCCATCAGGTGGGTGCCCTGCAGCCGCGCGCGCCATTCCGCGGGGACGGCCGTCATCCATCCCGAGGCGTGTGCCGCCCCGCCGGCCTTGAACATGCCCGATATCGGCGACGAGGCCAGGCGGCCCGGTTCATGGATGACGCCGGTGGTGGCGGTCTCGTTGCCCTCGCCGTCGTAATAGGTGTAGGCGTTGAAAAAGAGCTTGCCTCCCTCGCAGTACAGGCCGCCGAACACCGCAAAATTGCCGTTGTCATAGCGGTTGACCCGACCCTGGGGCCAGCTGGCGGCCTTGACCGGGATGCGGGCATAAATGTCCGCCGGCGGCTGCAGCACCGCCGCGGTGTTCAGCGCGTCGAGGCTGTCCCGGCCGGTCGCGTTGGCCAGCGCCGGGATGGCGATCTCGCCGACGGCGAAGGTGTCGGGCCCGTCGCCGGCCAGGTACAGGGAGCCGCGGCCGTTGTCGCCCTGCGGGTTGAACGCGATCTTGCCCGCACCGTACTGCCCGAACGGGGCCTTGAACGATCCCAGGTAGATGAAGTCGTCCAGCGTGGCGCGCGGCAGCGGGGAGCCGTCGTCAGGCGGCACGGGGTCATCGTCGCCTTCCGTTCCGCCGCTGCAGGCGAGCATCAGCGTCAGTGCCGCTGCCAGAAACGCCGCCCGCCAGTGATCCCGCACCGCATGCATGCTCTCTCCTCGGGCCGCCCTATGCAAACGATTCCCTTGCTGAATGAATAGAAACCGCGGCGGAAAATCTCGTCAGAGTGGAAAGAAGAAAACTCAGGTGCGGTGATCAATAATTAGTGCTTAGTGATCGGGACAGCAAAGACCGATCGATTGCCTTCACTGCTTACTCGTCACTCGTCACTTGTCACTCGTCACTGATGTCGATGAGCTGATGCGCGCTCGCGGTCAACGCCGTCCAGCAGCGGGGACAGGATCAGCCCGCTGAAAGGGAAGAGAAGCATTCTCCCCTGCATAATGCTGGCTTTCTTGTCAGCAGCCCCTGTGTTGTGGTTCGATTTCCGCTTGTTTCGTTGACGATCTTTCATTGTGGTTGCTTTACGCTTTTAAGCTTCATTCAATTGCTGTTGCTAACACTAACACTATCACCATCACTGAGAACTGAGCTTGGCTCCGGCTCTATGCCGGACGCCAAGCGCAGTTCTTTCCTATTCGCAAAAGACCCGGACGTTCTCCTTGCCCTCGACCTCGACGGTCAGGTCGTTCAGGTGGACCAGCAGCGCCTCGATGTCCTGGGCGTTGAAATGGCTGAGGTCGAAGGGCACGCCCTTCTCCTTCAGCTCGGAGTTGACCTTCTCCTGCACCTGCGGGGGGATGAAGCTGGCGAACTTCAGCCCGGCGCGCACCAGGTTCAGCGGCACGCGGACGTTGACCCGGTCGCCCTCCTTGTTGCCCGGCGCCGGCTCGACCAGGACGCGCAGGTACTTCGGCCCCTTTGCCGGGGCAGGGCCGGCGGCGGCCGGCGCTTCCGAAACGGCGGCCAGCAGCCTCTCGGCCTCGTCGACCGAGATCTTCTTGTCGGCCAGCATCTCCAGGACCTTTCTCTTTTCTTCGCTCATCGTATTCTCCTTATGTTCATTTCATTATCAGGCGCGTGACCCTGCCGCCTTCATGGGACTCGACGTCGATGCGCAGCCCCGACAGCGACCCGATCAGGACGAAGACCTGCGCGTACATCCTCAGCAGCGTCCAGCCCCAGCCCCAGGGCCAGGAGAGGAGCGCCGCCAGCAGCACGAAGGGCAGCAGCAGGAGCAGTAGCGCGGCCAGCAGCAGCCAGGCCAGGAACAGGGGCACCGGGAAGGCCGTGCGCCTCCGGCCCGGCTCCTCGACACGGATCCACATCCACAGCGGGATCATGGGCGCTTCTCCAGCTTTTTCAGCGTCTCCTCGACGCCGATCTCGCCCTTCTCCAGGCGCTTGAGCAGGTCCATGGCCGAGGGCGGCGGGTTGATCTCCACGAACTCGAGCTGGGCGGCGATGCGGTTCAGGCGGTTCTTGACCGTGGGGTAGGAGATGCCGAACAGCTCCTCCATGTCCTTGATCGAGCCGTGGCAGCGCAGGAAGGCGGTCACGAAGATCTGGTCCTCCTGGGTCAGACGGGCCAGGGGCGGGAGCTCGAAGCTTCCCTCGATGGCGATGCCGCTGCTGGCCAGGCGCACTTTTTCCACGGTCAAAGGGACGCCCTGGGTCAGCCGGGTCAGTTCCTGCCAGTCATTGGCCATTGTTTCACCTCAGCAAAGTCAATAATAAAATAGCATAAAAATTATAAAAATCAATACAAAAATTAATAATATTAATATATTACGACAAAACAATTAATAAATTCAATCAAAATCGATTTTTTCTTGGGTTCGAATACTTAATTATGGCTTGCAGGGGGCCTGCATGGCTCAAAGCGGAACAGCGGTCAGATCACGAAAATGCGGTGGCGCCAGGCTGCCTTCCAGATCACGAGCCGTTCCCTGAAAATATAAAGATAGAATATGAACGCAAAGCCGAGGTCGCGCCAGGTGCGGATGCTCTCGCGGGCCAATATCAGGGGAGGCAGGAACATGGAGAGCAGGCGCCCGGGATAGAGGACGGGGCCGCGGCATGGCGCCTGCCGCCCGTGCAGCTTGAAGAACAGCACCAGGTCGCCGGCGCGGAGGGCGAGGCGCCAGATGCCCCCGGCGCTGTGCCGCTTGCGCTGGTGGGCGACGACCATCTCCGGGCAGAAGGCGATGGGCCCGGCGCGCATGACGCGGAAGGCCAGTTCCCGGTCCTCGTGCCCGTGGCGGAAGCGTGGATCGAAGCCGCCGGCCGCGGCCAGCGCCTGGCGCCGGTAGGCGACGTTGCAGGTCATGTACTCACCCGGCCGGAACTGGTGGGTGTTGCTGTCGCGAAAGGTCACGGGCGTGTCAGCCTCGTAAAAGGTGACCCCCTCGACGCCGGCCGGGCCGGGTTCGGCCAGGGCGGCCAGCCCCTGGGCCAGCCAGGAGCGATGCGGGACGCAGTCGGCGTCGGTGAAGAAGAGGACGTCGGCCGTCGCCGCAACGACGCCGAGATTGCGCGCGGCCGCGATGCCCGACCGCGGATCGGCGCGCAGCAAGTGCAGGCGCGCGTCCTTCACGGCGCGCACCCGCTCGCCGGTGTCGTCGTTGGAGCCGTGGTCGATGACGATCACCTGCTCGGGAGGGCGGCTCTGGCCCAGCAGCGCCTCGAGGCAGCGGAGGATGCGCCGCCCCTCGTTGCGGGCCAGGACGATGACGGCGGCCGTCGGCCCGCCCTGGCGATCAGCCATGCCGGGCGGACGGCGCGCGCCCCAGGAGGGAGCGGGCGCGGGACAGCGGGTGGGAGCGGATGCTGTTCTCCAGGAAGCAGGCGTTGGTGCAGGCGCAGGAACGCGCCTGGAGGTGCTCCTGGCGCGCCTGCGGCCCGTCCAGGACCGCGGCCAGGTCAAAGCCGCTGCGGCGCACGTTGCCCACCGGGGAGGCCTGCTCGCAGGGGCGCACGCCGCCTTCGGGGTCGAGCACGGCGATGCGCTCGCCGGCCAGGCAGGGAAAGGGCAGCCCGCCGCCGGCCAGCACGCGTTCGTAGAGGCCGTACAGGTAGCGCACGCGGTTGGCGGCGAGCGCCTGCCGCCAGCGGGGGAGGCCGCCGCGCCGCAGCCAGCGCCGGTGAAAGGGGAGCAGCGCCGCGGCCAGGTCGCGCCAGTCGGCCGCCGCCGGGGCGGACAGGGACGGGTCGCGGGGCCGGCCGCGCAGCGGCGAGGGGCCGTGCCCGTCCAGGTCGAGGGACTCCTCCAGCCAGGCGGCCAGGGGCAGCACCTCCTGCCGGTTCTCGCAAGAGACGACGGTGATCACGTACAGCCGCAGCCGCGGGAACTCGCGGCGCAGCGGCGCCAGCGCCCGGGCCGTCTCCACCGCGCGGCGGAAGCAGCCGGCGGAACCCTTGATGCGGTCGTGGACGGCCGCCCGGCCGTCCAGCGACAGGGAAAGGGTCAGGCGGATGCCGGGGAGGCGGCGCAGGATCTCGAGGCAGAGCGAGCGGATGCGCTCGGGGTCCTGGCCGTTGCTCGGCAGGTGGATCGCGCCGATACGGCAGCGGCGCCAAAACACGGAGCAGATGTCCGCCAGGTCCTCGCGAAGGCTGGGCTCGCCGCCGGAGAAGTACAGGGAGTCCAGGCGCCGCAGGCGGGCGGCGACCTCGTCGATCTCGGCCAGGGAAAGCTCGTCCTCGCCGGCGTTCTTGGGAGCGCCGGCGGCGGCAAAAAAGCATGTCCGGCAGCGCAGGTCGCAGCGCCGCGTCACGAAGAATATCAGCTCCTTCAGCCGCATCATGGCAAACGTGCGCCCATTCTACCCCAGGGATGCGGCGCGTGCAATCGCAGCGGTGATTGGCTATAATCCGCACATGTCCCTGAGGCCAGCCCCTGACGCCCATGACCGCGCCCTGCTCATCGGCGCCTCCGCGGGCGGGGCCATGCGCCTGCTGCAGGTGGCCCTGAGCGTCCTGCTGGTGCTGGTCCTCACCCGCAGCCTGCCCCTGTCCGTGTACGGGGTGTGGGCCGCGCTGGGGATCGTCGGCTCGCTGGTGATGTTCACCTCCGGCATCGGCGCCCGCCTGTGCAACGAGATGGCCAACGGCCGCGGCAGCGGGGAGGAGGAGCGCCAGCGCGTTTTTTTCGCCGCCTTCAGCGTCTGCGCCCGCTTCTGCTGGGCCGCCGGCGCCGTGTTCCTGGCCGCATCGCCGCATACATGAAGCTGTCGGCTGCTACATTCAACCCGACGTGCTTCATCGTCGCTAGCGCACGCTTGCCCGCATAGGCTGCGCCGATCGCCACGTCCACGGCGACCTTTTCGTT
>DAHVOV010000388.1 GCA_027318645.1 Candidatus Aminicenantota bacterium | reverse complement strand
AGCCTTGACGTCAGGAAACTGACCAGGCTGAAGGGGTAGCCATGAAAAATCTGCTGGAGATCTTCCTCTCGCCGCCGCTGGCCTTCCTTTTCTTCCTGGCGGCCTTCTATATCATCTACTTTCTGGCCGGGCGCCTGGCGCCGAAGGTCAACGCCGTCGGCGGCAAGCTGAAGGCCTACGCTTGCAGCGAAGACATTCCCGGTGCCAAGCTGCAGTTCGGCTACCGGTTGTTCTTCTTCATCGCCCTGTTCTTCACCATGATGCACGTGGCGGCGCTGGTGGTGGCCACCGTGCCGGCGGGCCCCATCGCCTACTTCGCGCTGTTCTACCTGGGCATGATCTTCCTCTCCATCGCCGCCCTGGTCACGAGGGATTAACATGATCGAACGACTGGTCCACTGGTCACGGGTCAAGTCCCCGTGGGTCCTGCATCTCAACGCCGGCGGCGGCTGCAACGGCTGCGACATCGAGATCCTGGCCGCGCTCATGCCGCGCTTCGACCTGGAGCGCTTCGGCGTGCAGCTGAAAGGAACGCCGCGCCACGCCGACGTCATGATCTGCACCGGGGCCATCACCCTGCAGAACCGCGACCGGGTGCTGCGCGTCTACGAGCAGGTCCCCGAGCCCAAGTTCGGCGTGGCCGCCGGCGCCTGCGCCAGGGCCGGCTGCGTCTACCGCGGCTCCTACCACACCCTGGTCGGCATCGACCAGCTCCTGCCTGTCAACGCCTACGTGCCGGGCTGTCCCTTCCGCCCCGCCGCCTTGATCGACGCCGTGGTCAAGCTGCTCAACTCGGTGAAGTGAGGTCATCATGAACCCTGAAACCATACTCGCGAAGATCCAGGGCGATCTCGCCGCCTGCATCCAGGATGCGGCGCTGGTTGCCCCGCGCCGCATCCAGCTGAAGGCCCGGCCCGAACAGCTGACGGCCGTCCTCGCCCGCCTGAAGGAGACCTTCGGCATCGCCCACCTGGGCACCATCAGCGGCGTCGACCTGGGGGAGAACTTCGAGGTGATCTACCATCTCTCCAATGCCGACGTCACGGTCAGCGTGCGCATCCTGACCCCACGTCGCGACCCGCGCATCCCCAGCGTCTGCCCGGTCATCCCCGGCGCCATCCTCTACGAACGCGAGCTGCAGGACATGTTCGGCCTGGTGGTGGAGAACATCCCCGACCCGCGGCCGATGCTCCTCTGCGACGACTGGCCGGAGGGTCAGTTCCCCCTGCGCAAGGACTGGAAGTTCGAGCGCCCCGCCGAAATCATCCCCGGAGGTAAATAATGGAATACAAGGTCTCCCTGGGGCCGCAGCACCCCGCGCTGCACGAGGCCATCAGCCTGCGCATGACCCTGGACGGCGAAGTGATCCGCGACGCCGACCTCAAGCTGGGCTACAGCCACCGCGGCATCGAGAAGCTGGCCGAGGAGCGCAGCTACATCCAGAACATCTACCTGACCGAGCGCATCTGCGGCATCTGTTCGCACTCGCACACCACCTGCTTCACCCAGGGGGTGGAACAGCTGATGGAGCTGGTGCCCGCCCGCCGCGGCCTTTACATCCGCACGCTGATCGCCGAGCTGGAGCGCGTGCACAGCCACCTGTTGTGGCTGGGCGTGGCCGGCCAGGAGTCGGGCTTCGAATCCTTCTTTATGTACACCTGGCGCGACCGCGAGGTCGTGCTGGACATCCTGGAGTGGATCTCGGGCAATCGCGTCCACTACGCCATGAACACCTTCGGCGGCGTGCGCCGCGACGTCGATGAGCTGCAGAAAAAGAAAATTCTCGACTCCCTCGGCCTGCTCAAGAAACGCACCGACTACTACCTCAACCTGGCCGCCAGCGAGCCCACCTTCGTGGGGCGCCTCGCCGGGGTGGGCAAGCTCAGCCGCCAGCAGGCCATCGACCTGTGCGCCGTCGGCCCCACCCTGCGCGCCTCGGGCGTGCCCATGGACGTGCGCAAGGACGACCCCTACGCCGTCTACGACGAGATCCCCTTCGAGGTCAGCACCGCCGACTCCTGCGACGTGCTCGGGCGGGCGGTGGTGCGCGTCAAGGAGCTGATCCAGTCCTACCATATCATCGAGTACATCCTGAACAACCTGCCCGCGGGCCCCTTCAAGGTCAAGGCGCCGCGCAAGGTCAAGCCCAACGAGGTCTACTCGCGCTACGAGGCCCCCCGGGGCGAGAACGTCCACTACATCCGGAGCAACGGCTCGGAGAAGCCCGAGCGCCTCAAGGTGCGCGCCCCGACGCTGGCCAACTACCCGGCGACCATCGCCATGCTCAAGAACGGTTTCATCGCCGACATCCCGCTGATCTTCGCCGCCATCGACCCCTGCATCTGCTGCGCCGAGCGCCTGGTGCAGCTGGACGACGTCCGCGGCGGCGGGCGCGTCCTGCGCTTCAGCGAGCTCCGCGCCATGGCCAACGAGCGGGCCAAGAAAATCGACTATACGAAAAAGGATATCGCATGGCCATTCTGAAACCCATCCTCTACATCCTGGTCTACCCGGGGCTGCTCTTCCTGCTGGTCTACTCCACGTTCGTCGAGTGGGTCGACCGCAAGCTCTATGCCCGCATGCAGAACCGCTTCGGCCCGCTGCACACCGGCCGCGCCGGCATCCTGCAGCCGGTGGCCGACATCATCAAGCTGTTCGCCAAGGAGGACATTGTCCCCGAGCGCGCCGACCGG
>DAHVOV010000385.1 GCA_027318645.1 Candidatus Aminicenantota bacterium | reverse complement strand
CATCCTGCTCTTCCAGACGGCGAAGCCGCTGGCTTTTCGCGGGTCCTTGCGCATGGAACCGCCGGTGGTATGGGGCTCCAAGGTGGTCCACGTCAGCAAATACGCCGTCGGGTTGCCGGCCCTCTACGTTCCCGTCCTGTGTCTGCTCAACCTCACCGTATTTCATGGTGACCCGATCCTGCAGCGGACCCCGTTCCAGGCCGGCTCTCCCTACAATCAAGCGCTGCTGGCCGACCCGGCATACCGCTACGCCTCCCTGCTCCATCCCCTGGTGACCTCCCTGACCGCGTTGCTGCTATACCTGCTCGCCGTTCGCCTGGGCAACGGCAGGAAAATCTCGGCGGCGGCGGCGCTGGTTTACGGGCTGGCGTCCCCGGCCCTGCCTTACTCCAGGTTCGATTATTCCCAGCCCTTGTGCGCGCTGCTCCTGCTGGCAGCATTCTGCTGCCTCGCCGCCGCCAGGGGATCCGGAAAGCCCAAGTGGCTGCTCCTGGCCGGCGTCGCTTCGGGCATGCTGCTTCTTACCCGCAGTGAGTTCCTGGTGCTGCTGTTCGGCCCGCTCCTGCCGGGGATCTTCTGGACCTTCGCGCCGCCGCGACCGGGCGGCTGGCGTCAGGGGGCCACGGCGGCGGCCGCCTACGCCGCTGCCGCGGCCCCATGGATCCTCCTCCTGCTGGTCCTCAACCGGGTCCGTTTCGGTTCATGGCTGTCCACGGGCTCTTCGGTCGCGGAGTTCACGTTCGCCCTGCCGCGCATCCTTGCCGGCCTGGCCGGCAACCTGGTCAGCCCGGGACGGGGCGTGCTGCTGTTCTTCCCGGCGCTCATCTTCTCGCTGTTCTGCCTGAGGCGAGCGCGAAAGGACCGGCTGCAGGCCGTCATGCTGGCGGCCACGGCCGCCGCGTTCCTCTTTTATTCCTCCAGGCTGAAATGGGGGGCGGGGATATGCTGGGGACCGCGCTTCATGATCCCCTATCTCCCGCTGCTTGCGCTACTCGCCTTGTCGGGCTTTGCGAGCCTGACGATCCTGCCTTCACGCGCCAAGGCGGTCGCGGGGGCTTTCCTAGTCGGACTGGGCGGGATCTTCAGCCTGCAGGGGAGCCTGTTCAATTATCTCCCGTACTACAACGCGATGGTTCGCTCCGGCGTCCGCATCGGGCTTGGTGACTATCATTTCCTCTGGCGCCATTCGCCGCTGCTGAACGGCTGGAGGGACCTGCTGCGGCCCGATAGATATGACATCTTCTGGCTGCGGCATGCGGCCGCCCGGGGCGGGGACCATTGGCCGCTGCTTGTTCTACTGGGCGGCCTGTCCGTCTGCGCCGTATTCTGGTGGAGGTTTTTCCGAGAGCCCACGCCGCCCGAAGGGACGAAAGGCGCCTGAGTCGGGGCACGCTGCCCCTCCATGCCGAGGGCCGTTCTTCCCGCATGCCGACGCTTGCTTTTCCCGGGCATTTTTCCTACTATCCATGGCAAGAGAACATCCCCTTGATGATAAAGGCGTTTCTTCTGTTGGTGACGGGATCGGCGGTCCTGTGGAGGATCCGCAGCGACAAGCTCCTTCCTTGGACCGTGCTCTGGGCGCTGGCCGGCGTTTTTGTCTCGCGCGCCTACTGGCTGACCCCATGGGGAACGCTGCGGGCTGAGCAACTGGCGTTCCTGGTCCTTTTCGGCCATTGCCTGAGCGAGCTGCTGCGCCGGCGGCGCTGGCCCCGGTTCGGCCCGCTGCCGCTGCTGCTTCTCGCCATGATCCCCTGGATGGTGCTGGGCTCGTGGCTGGGCGGGCCGCTGCCCGCGGCTTCGCTGCGCAAGACGCTCATCTATTTCCCCTACCTGGCGGGGTTTGCCGCCCTCTGCCATTTTCTGGACAGCCAAGAGAAGGTCGCCGCGGCCTGGGATTTTCTCATTCGCTTCGGTAGCCTGATGCTGGCGATCTCATTGGCCGGCTATTTCCTGTTCTTTTCCGGCGTCGATCTTGGCATGGTGCGGGTGGAATACGGCATCGTCTGGCTGCGCGGCTCCATGGTCAATCCCAACATCTTCGGCGCCGCCGCCGCCATGGTGCTGGTCGCGACGTTGTCCCGCTTCCTTCATGGGAACGAGGGGTGGCGCCGGGGCGCGCTCTTCGACCTGGGGGCCCTGATCATCGCCTCGGCGTCGCTGCTGGTCAGCTTTTCCCGCGCGGCCTGGCTCCTGTCGCTCCTGGCCGTGGCGGCCAGCCTGTTCTTTTTCCCCCGCCGCCGCGGCCGCCGGCTTGCCGCCGCGGCCGCCATCCTGGCGATCGTTCTCGCCGGCGGCGCGTTCACGGCCGCCTTGTCCAGAAGCTTCAATGCCAGGCTGCAGCTCGATCCGCGGCTACGGCCGGCGACGGCCGGCGAGTTCGGCGAGCCCGCCCTTGATGAATATTGGAATTCCTCGCGCCATGGGCTGACCCCGACCGCGATGCCCTTCCGAGCGCGCCTGATTAATGGCGCCAACTCGGCGCGCTGGCGCGTCGAGGTCTCCGTCCGCGCCTTGCGCGACTGGGCCGCGAGCCCGATCATCGGCCGCGGCACCGATTCGCTGCTGCTGAGCAATCCCGACTATCCCCAGGACTACATCCCCATCACCGCCGTGGCCATCCTCCATGACTGGGGGATCATGGCCTTGCTGCTGTATGCCGCTTTTCTGCTCCTGGCGGGCTGGCGCTTGTGGAAGCGCCTGCTCCGGCCATCCCTGTATTCAGTCCCATTTCCGGCAATTTTTACGGTCTTCGTCCTGCTAACGCTCCACGCGCAGGTCTCCACGACCCTGCAGTTGGCGTTCTTCTGGGTGCTGTCCGCCGTCTTCGCGGCGGCGGCGGGGTTCCCCCCGGAGCCCGCCGATCCGGCCGTTGCCGCGGGCGATCCCCCGGGAGGGGGCTGATGCGCATCGGCATCGACGGGCGCTGGCTTTTCCGCGGCAATCCCAGCGGTCGCGTCGTGGTTCGGAACCTGGCCTGGCAGTTGCTC
>DAHVOV010000371.1 GCA_027318645.1 Candidatus Aminicenantota bacterium | reverse complement strand
TCTTCTCCTCGCTGGAGCTGGGGGGCGTCGCCGACTTCGCCTGGCTGGGAGGCTCGCGGCGCTTCGCCTTCACCCGCACGCAGGACGGCCAGACCCGCTTCTGCCAGTACGACCTCGACGAGCGCTCGAGCCGCACGCTGCTGGCGGGGGTCAAGAACTTCTCCTCCTGGTGGTGGGCCGACGACGGCTCCTTCGCCGTCTATGCGACGGCCGAGGAGGCGGACGAGGACAAGCCCTACCGCCAGGTGCGCGGGCTCGATGACCGCTTCCGCGTCCCCGAGCCGCGCCAGGCGCTGGTCCTGTTCCAGCCGGCCTCGGGGGCGCGGCAGCCGCTGTCGGGGTTCGACGACAACTTCTCGCGGGTCCTGGTCAGCCCCGACAACCGCTCGCTGCTGCTGGTCGCCTATATCGAGGACCCCAAGACCCGCCCCTTCCACCGCAACCTGGTCGTGCTCCACGACCTGGCGTCGGGCAAGCGCGAGAAGCTGCTCGACGACCCCTGGATCGAGGAGTTCGCCTGGGCGCCCGACTCGCGTCGCCTGCTGCTGCTGGGCGGGCCGTCGGCGTTCTCGGGCCTGGGCAGCACCCTGCCCAAGGAAGCGGTGCCGAACGACTTCGACCGCCAGGCCTACGTCTTCGACCTGCGCACGCGCAAGCCCGAGGCGATCAGCCGCGCCTTCGCCCCCTCGATCGAGGAGGCCTTCTGGCACCCCAACGGCAGCCTCTACCTGAAGGTGGTCGACCAGGACTACGATCGCCTGTACCGCGGCTCGCCGGCGGAGCGCAAGTTCGCCCGCCTGGAGACCGGCTGCGACGCCATCGAGGGCGTCAGCTGGTCGCGCGCCGGCCGCGCGGCCTACTCGGGCTCGGGGCTGGGCGCGCCGCAGAAGCTCTACGTGCTCGACCTGGGCGGCGGCGGCCGCGTGCTCAGGGACTACAACCGCGGGCGCTTCGCCGGCGTGCGCTTCGGCCGCCACGAGAACTGGAGCTTCCGGACCAAGTCCGGCCGCACCGTCGGCGGCTACCTGCTGTTCCCCCCCGACTTCGACCCGGCGCGGCTGTGGCCGTGCATCGTCAACTACTATGGCGGCACCACGCCGATCGGCCGCGACTTCGGCGGCCGCTATCCCAAGGACTGGTACGCGGCCAACGGCTACGTCGTGTGCGTGATCCAGCCCAGCGGCTGCATCGGCTACGGCCAGGAGTTCTCCAGCGTGCACGTCAACGACTGGGGCGAAAAGGCCTCCGACGACATCGTCCGCGGCGTCGAGGAGCTGCTGCGCACCCACCCCTACATCGACAACCGCCGCGTTGGCGGCATCGGCGCCTCCTACGGCGGCTTCATGACCCAGTACCTGGCCACCAAGACGACGCTGTTCGCCGGCCTGGTCTCCCACGCCGGCATCAGCTCGTTGGCCTCCTACTGGGGCGTGGGCGACTGGGGCTACGGCTACAGCGGCGTGGCCACCGCCGGCAGCTTCCCCTGGAACCGCAAGGACATCTACGTCGGCCACAGCCCGCTGTTCATGGCCGAGCGCATCGAGACGCCGCTGCTGCTGCTGCACGGCCAGGAGGACAACAACGTGCCGCCGGGCGAGAGCTACCAGATGTACGCCGCCCTCAAGCTGCTGGGCAAGGAGGCGGCGCTGGTCACCTTCCCCGGCCAGCAGCACTTCGTGCTGACGCCGCCGCAGCGCCTGCGCTGGCTGCGGACGATCATGGCCTGGTTCGACCGCTGGCTCAAGAACGAGCCGGAGTGGTGGACAGGGCTTTATCCTGAAGAGAAATAACGGCCACTGGAAAACCTTACAGTCCGTCGAGGTTCCATCAGCATATGCCTAGAATAACTTACAGTCCGTCGAGGTTCCACGTTCCACGTACCACGTTCCAGGTTGAAAGCCTAGGTCTTTTCTTTAACGTGGTATGTATTGGGATGAATCCCTCGGGGACGCCGCCCCTGGCGGGGCCGGCAGCATGGAACCTCGATGCCCTGTTAGAGTGTTGCCTGACCGTCTGCCGTACGCCGTATGCCGTACGCCGTGTAAAAGGCAGGCCCCCCCCATGTAGCGGGGGGGGTGTTTTTTTTAGGTGGGGGTTATGGTTATATTAAGGGGGGAGAGATGGAAAGGCTAACTGGCTTTGGCATTTTTATAGGTCTTTTCCGCCGGCT
>DAHVOV010000363.1 GCA_027318645.1 Candidatus Aminicenantota bacterium | reverse complement strand
CACGCAAGCCCGCTTCGACGAAGGCGGCGAAGAAAGCTAGGCCCGCCCGCAAGGCCAACAGGAAAGCGGCGAAGAAGGCCAAGCGCTAAGTGTTAGTGTTAGTGTTTGTGTTAGGAACTGCATTTGCAGAACAATTGCCGTTCCGGATCACGAATCACGACTCACGAATCACAGGTCTTCGCTAGTCAGTAGACAGTAGGAAGGCCATTTCGCGGCGACGCGGGATGGCCTTTTTTCTGTAGAAAAAACATCCAGTCCGTCGAGGTTTCACATAAGGCTTTCCAGGAAAACCTTACAGTCCATCAAGGTTCCACGTACCATCCGATTTAGGAGCCTAAAAACCTCCGAGTCCGTCGAGGTTCCACGTACCACGTACCACGTTCCACGTTAGAATTAGGCCATTACTTGACTGCCATGTCGACTGATTTGAGTTCCCTTCGTTCCGGGCCTGTGCCTTCAACATGGTACGTGGTACGTGGAACGTGGAACCTTGAAGGACCGTCGGACTGTAAGCCGCTGACTAGTTTCGAATCTTTTTTGTTCGCTGCGTGGAACTTTGAAGGACCGTCGGACTGGAAGCCGCTGAATAGTTCCAATTACTCTGTTCGTTCGTTGCTCAGTTAATTTCAGTCCGTCTTGACTTCCCCCGCCCCATTTCTTAGAATCACATCGACATGAAAGCCCTAGAGATCAAAGGCCTGAAAAAATCGTTCCGCTCCAACTTCCTCATCCGCCGCTACGACATCCTGAAGGGGATCGACCTCGACGTCGAGCCCGGCGAGATCTACGGCTTCCTCGGCCCCAACGGCGCCGGCAAGACCACCACCATCAAGTGCGTGCTGGGGCTGCTGCGCGCCGACGCCGGCGAGGTGAGCGTCGCCGGGCAGCCTGCCGCCTCCGTCGAGGCGCGGCGGCGCATCGGCTTCCTGCCCGAAAACCCCTTCTTCTACGACTACCTCAGCGCCCGCGAGTACCTGCGCTTCGCCACCTCGTTGTTCGCCATTCCCCAGGCCGAGGCCGACGGGCGCATCGCCGCCCTGATCCACCGCGTCGGGCTGAGCGGGCACGAGGACCTGAAGCTGCGCAAGTACTCCAAGGGGATGATCCAGCGCCTGGGCCTGGCCCAGGCCATGATCAACGACCCCGAGCTGCTCATCCTCGACGAGCCGTTCTCCGGACTCGATCCCGTGGGCCGCAAGGACCTGCGCACGCTCATCTTCTCGCTGCGCGAGCAGGGCAAGACCATCTTCTTCTCCTCGCACATCCTGCAGGACATGGAGCTGATGGTCGACCGCGTGGGCATCATCCTGGGCGGGACCATCCGCCGCCAGGGACGGCTGTCGGAGATGGTGGAGCGCAGCACGCAGTATTACGAGGTGGTCTGCGACCGCATCGCCCCCCGCGAGCTGGCGCAGATCCAGGGCGACTTCGCCAGCCGCGACGGCCACTTCATCCTCACCCTGCCCAGCGAGGGCGACGTCAACCTGGTGGTGGAGTCGATCATCCACAACGGCGGGCGCATCGTGGCCGTCACGCCGGTGAAGATGACGCTGGAGGACATCTTCTTCAGCGAGATGGCCGGAGGGGCCCCTCCGGCCCCGACGTCCCGGTCCGGGGAGACCGGGGGAGGCGCCCGATGAATCCCGGCATCCGCGGCATCGCCGTCAACACCTTCCGCGAGTCGGCGCGCAACAAGATGTTCTACCTGCTGGTCTTCTTCGGCGTGCTCTTCGCCCTCAGCTCGCGGCTGGTCAGCTTCCTCACCCTGGGCGACGCCATGAAGGTGCTGAAGGACACCGGTCTGGCGGCCATCAACTTCTTCTGCGTGCTGATCGCCATCTTCACCGGCATCAACCTGGTCTACAAGGAGGTCGAGAAGAAGACGGTGCTCGCCATCCTGAGCAAGCCGGTCCGGCGCGACGAGTTCATCCTCGGCAAGTTCCTGGGCCTGGCCCTGACCATGCTGGCCGCGCTGGCGGCCATGGCCGCCATCTTCTTCGCCTTCATCCTGCTCAACGGCGGCGGCTTCGACTGGCGCATCCTGCTGTACTTCGCCATGCTGTTCCTGGAGCTGCTGGTCATCATCGCCGTCTCGCTGCTCTTCTCCGCGTTCACCACCCCCATCCTGGCCTTCATCTTCACCGTCTCGCTCTACCTCATCGGTCACGTGATGTGGACCTACAACGAGTTCAAGGCGCTGCTGCGCGCGCCGGCCATGAAGGTCCTCTCCGAGATCCTGTACTACCTGCTGCCCAACCTGGACAAGTTCAACATCAAGAACGAGGTGGTCCTGGGGACCGCGCCGGGGGCGGCGACCATCCTGTACACCGTGCTGTACGGGGCGGTGTACACGGCGGCGCTGCTGGCGCTAGCCGTGCTGATCTTCCGCCGCCGCGAGTTCCAATGACGCCGGGGCTGGAGGGCCGTTCCGGCGAGGGAGTGAAGGGCCTCTGGCTGGCGCTGTTGGCGCTGGCCGGCCTGCTGCTGGGAGCGGGGCTGCAGCAGCGCTACGACACGACGGTGCGCTACTTCGGCGACCGCGACGCCTTCGTCTCCCTGCCCGCGGGCCGGACGATCAAGACGCTCTCCTTCGGCTACCACAACCTGGCCGCCGACCTGCTGTTCATCTGGTCCATCCAGTTCTACTCCACCCCGCAGATCCGCAACCGCTTCGAGTTCCTGGAGCGGGTCTTCGCGGCCATCACCGACATCACCCCGAGCTACCGTGACCCTTACATCGTCGGCGCCATGATCATGGTCTTCGAGGCCCAGGACGTGCGCATGGCCCTGCGCCTGCTGGAAAAGGGCGCCCGCTACAATCCCGACGAATGGCGTTTCGAGCAGGAGGCCGGCTTCTACGCCTTCAAGTACCTCAAGGACTACTCCCTGGCCGAGCGGTACTACTCCCGGGCCGCGGCCAAGCCCGACGCGCCGGTGTACGTCAAGCGCTGGAACGCCCACCTGGTCTACCTGCGCGACGACCCGGCCCTGGCGACGCGCATGTGGCTGGACATCTACCGCAACGCCCAGGACACCCTGACGCGCGACTCGGCCTTCAACCACCTGTACCAGATCAAGGCCGAGGCCGACCTGCCGAAGCTGCAGGGGCAGGTGCAGGAGTACCGCCGGCGCTTCCGCCGCCTGCCGGCGGCGCTGGCCGACCTGGCGGCCTCCGGCCTGGCGCCCGAGCTGCCGCGCGACTTCGCCGGCAAGCCGTACCTCTATGACCCTGGGAGCGGCCGGGTGACGGCACAGAGGATATTCAATTGGAAAAAGAAGCGCTGAGCGTCCTGGCCATCCTCGTCGGGCTGATCATCGGCAGCTTCCTCAACGTGGTCATCCACCGCCTGCCCCGCCGCCAGGAGATCGTCTTCCGCCCCTCGCACTGCCCGCGCTGTCAGGCGCCCATCCCCTTCTACCTGAACGTGCCGCTGCTCAGCTACGCCCTGCTGCGCGGCCGCTGCCGCTCCTGCGGCGCCCGCATCTCGCCGCGCTACCCGCTGGTCGAGGCCCTGGCCGCCCTGGGCTTCTGGATGGCCGCGCAGCGCTACGGCCTCAGTTTCCATGCCGGCGCCGTCGCCGTCTTCCTCTCCCTGCTGATCGCCCTGGCCTTCATCGACCTGGAGCACATGATCCTGCCCGACGAGCTCACCCTGGGGGGCGCCGGGCTGTTCCTCGCCTACTCCTTCGTCCATCCCGAGGTCGCCCAGCTGGACGCCGTCCTCACCGGGATCGGCGCCGCCCTCTTCTTCGCCGCCCTGTTCTACTTCTACCTCAAGGTGCGCCGCATCGAGGGCCTGGGCTTCGGCGACGTGAAGATGGCCCTGATGATGGGGCTGTTCCTGGGCCTGCGGCGGACGGCGGTGGCCATCATGCTGGCCTCGGTCGTGGGCGTGCTGGTGGGGCTGTTCTTCATCGTCTTCCGCAAGAAGGACCTGAAGCTGGCCCTGCCCTTCGGCCCCTTCCTGGCGCTCGGCGGCTGGGCCGCGCTGTTCCAGGGCGAGGCGCTGCTGGCCTGGATCGCCTCGCTGTGGGGGCTGCCGTGAGGCGCTCCTCGCTGTTCCTGCTGCTGGTCATCGAGGTGCTGTCGCTCTTCGTCTTCGAGAACATGCGCGCGCTGTTCGCCACGCTGGAGGCGCGCGAACGCGAGGGCATCACGGCCATGGCCGAGCTGCAGGCCGACCTGTACGTCCTGCGCCTGGGGCGGACGCCGCCGCCGCGCTCCGACGGCTTCGCGAGCATCGAGCGCCTGGCCGCGGGCACGGACGGGCGGCAGGTCGTCACCGGCGAGGACGGCGCGCCGCTGCTGGAGGTCCGCCGCCGCCTGGCCGACGGCTCCGGCCTGCGGTTCCGGCGCCCGTTGCGCTCGCCGCAGCTCGGCTCGTTCCTCGGCATGCGCAAGGTGCTGACGCTGCTGATCGTCATCCTGGGGCTGGCCATCGTCCTCAGCGGCGTCTACCTGGCCATGCAGCTGCGGCGGCGCAAGGCGGCGCCGGGCGCCCAGGCGAGGGCCGCGGGGACGGGATCGCCCCTGCAGGACTACCTGGTGGAGATGAAGAGCGCCCAGCAGGACCTGCAGGAGCTGGTCGCGGCCCAGCGCCGCGCCGCCGGCGCCCAGGAGGAGCTGAACCGCGGCATCGTGCAGAACATCCACCTGGGGGTGATCTACGTCTCGGCCGCCGGCCGGGTGGAGATATTCAACCCGGCGGCACAGCGCCTCTTCGGCCGCAGCTTCGCCGCCGCCAAGAACGCTCCCCTGGAGACCGTCCTCTCCGGCCACCCCGAGCTGGCCCGCTTCATCCTCGCCGCCGTCGGCCGGAGCGCGGCCGAGATCGAGAGCGGCCCCTTCGTCTTCGCCGTCGAGGTGGTCCCCATCGGCGCGGAGCAGGATGGGGCGCCGGCCGACGCCGCTCCCGCGGGCGAAAAGCTCCAGGGCCGCCTGGCGCTGGTGCGCGACGTCGGCGAGGAGCGCCGGCGCGAGCGGGTGCGCCGCCAGGGCGAGAACCTGATGATGCTCGGCGAGATGGCGGCGTCGCTGGCCCACGAGGTGCGCAACTCCCTGGGGGTCGTCCTGGGCTACAGCAAGGCCATGAGCGGCGAGCCGGAGAAGACGGCCAAGATCGTCCGCGAGATACAGTTCCTCACCGAGATGATGGAGGGCTTCCTGCGCTTCGCCCGTCCGGTCGACAAGGTGGCGCGCAAGCCGGTCGCCCTCGGCCCGCTGGTCGCCGCCGCCGGGGCCGCCCATGAGCTGGCCGTGGACCTGCCCGCGTCCCCGCTGCAGGTCCAGGGCGACCCGCTGCTGCTCAACGTCGTGCTCGGCAACCTGGCGCTCAACGCCCGCCAGGCCGGGGCCAAACGGCTGGGCGTCCGCTTCGCGGCCGGCCCGCCGGCGGCCATGGTCATCGCCGACGACGGCCCCGGGATCCCGGCGGCGAACGCCGAGAAGGTCTGGCTGCCGTTCTTCAGCTCCCGGGACAAGGGCACGGGCATGGGCCTGGCGACGGTGAAGAAGCTGCTGAGCGCGCTGGGCGCGGACATCCAGCTGCTCAATCCCGGCCAGCCCGGAGCGCAGTTCAAGATCACTTTCTACAGCTAAGAACTCGAAAACCGACCCAAAAGAATTTCGAAACTAGTCAGGGGCTTACAGACCGACGGCCCATCGAGGTTCCACGCTGCCGGCCCCGCCAGGGGCGGCGTCCCCGAGGAGCGCCAGCTCCGAGTGGGATTCCACGCTGGGAAAGAAAGAGTTAAAAGATAGCTGCAATGATCGAGCTATTGCTATTTCTCATCACTTATCACTTATCACTCATCACGCATTACTTGTCCCGACAGTTCGTCTCATTGCTGCTACTACCACTACC
>DAHVOV010000148.1 GCA_027318645.1 Candidatus Aminicenantota bacterium | reverse complement strand
GATGACGGCCGGAATAGGCGACCCAGATGTCGGTGGCGACGCCCAGCGGGCGGCCGAGCATCGGGCTGAATGTGACGAACTCGCCGGTCAGCGGCGGCCGCTGCCACGCCGCGTCGTCCAGGACGCCGTCGATCGCCACCGGCACGTCGACCTGTAGCGCCTCGATCGTCGCCGGCGCGGCGTCCGCGGCATTCAGGACACAGGCGCCCAGCAGCAGGGCCAGGAACAACATGGCGGCGGAGCGGTGAAGGTTCATGGCCCCATTATAACGTATTGAAGCTCAGGGAAGACAGAGGGAAGAGAGAGGGAAGAATGAGGGAAGAGAAAGTGGGAAAAGCCTTGTCAGAAACTCTTTCCCACTCTGTCTTCCCTCTGCCTTTCCCTTTGTCCTTCCCTCTCTCTTCCCTGGAGCTCGCGTCTCAATGCGCCGGGATCACCTCGCTCCTGGTGAAGCTGTTGTTCGTCTCGTTCAGCTCGACGATGAGGTTGGTCGGGTCGGCCACGCCGGTGCAGCGGTAGGTGACCGAGGTCGGGCTGGCCGGGAAGATGTAATTGGTGCCGACCACCGAGCGGCTGCGGTCGGGATTGGCCGGGTCGTAGGCGAAATGGACGTCGTGGAACTCGGTCTGCTCCACCTGGGTGCCGTCGAGGTCGACGCTGTCCACCCGCGTGCCGTTGACGAAGACGTCGACGCGGGCGCCGCTGCCGCGGGGGATGGCGGCCGGGCCGCGGTTGACCACGGTCACCAGCAGCCGGCACTCGGGAGGCGTGCCGGCCGGCGAGCCGGTGTGGGCGAAGCCGACGACCTGCAGGTCAGGGACCGCCGGCCGGGTAATGCGGATGCGGCACAGGGCGACGTTGTTCCGCTCATTGCCCTCGCGGACCGCCCGGCCCGGGTCGACGACTGCCGCCAGGTAGTAGTCGCCGGCCGGCGTGTCCTCGGGGATGCGGTTGTTGCCGTTCAGGGTCACGGCGGCCTTGGCGCCGCCGTTGAGGGAGCTGATGAACTCGCGGCCCCCCTGCAGCAGGACGTCCTCCTGGTAGGCCGAGGAGTAGAGGGCGTAGTCCACCGGCACGGAGGCGTCGCTCGACAGGACCAGGTCGAGGGCGAACTGGCCGGCGGGCATGCTCCCCTTGTTCTCCACCCAGACGGCGATGCTCTTGCCCAGCTCCTGGCCGGCGACCGCCGTGCCCGGGCACTTGATCGAGGGTACCAGGTCGGGAACCGGCAGCAGCATCGGCTTCTTGATCGTCTGGATGTCGGCCGCCGCCGGCAGGGCCAGCAGCGACAGGACCGCGAAAAGCGGCAGCGCGCCGCGCCAGTGCTTTCTCATCTTGACCTCCTCGAGACCACCATGAACCAAACATTGAATATGGCTACGGGGGGGCGCATCTCAAGAAAATGAAATTATTGTGTTCGTAACGATGAACAGCAGAACTCGGTATGAGGTTTACGGCATACGGTTCTTGGCAAGGCATTGCTGTTGCCGTGTGCCGTCTACCGTCTACCGTATGCCAAGTCCTGGGAGTTCCTACACGTGTTTCCTCATGCCGAACGAGACCGCGATCCAGGCGATGGTCAGCAGCGCGAAGCCGATGATCGAGGGGACGAGCGACTCGGAGATGCCGCCCAGCAGCAGGGCCTTGTTCATCACCCCCGGGCCGCCCTCGAGCTCCCAGGAGATGCGGGTCAGGGTGAGTGCCAGGCCGCAGACGACGCCGACGATGCTGGCGTAGGTCGTGGCGACCGAGAGCGGCCGGATGAAAGCCAGCTTGACCTCGGTCGGCTTCACCAGGAACGAGACGGAAACCCCGACGGTGAACAGCCCCAGCAGCAGGATGAAAACCGTAACCGCGATGCCGACGATCATGTTCGCCTCCTTGCGTCCGAACTTCACTGGCATGACGCCTGGGAGGCCGGCGGCGTGACAGCCGTCACAAAATCGCGGCGAATCCGTTATAATGTCTCAGGGGAGGAGATGAGCGGCGAAGACGGGCAGGAATTGCTCGGCAGGCTGCGGCGGGGCGACAAGGACGCCCTGCATGCCCTTTACTGCGCCTGCCAGCCGCGGTTGTTCTCCTACCTGCTGCGCCTGTCGGGGCGGCGAGAGGTCGCACAGGACCTCTGTTCGGAGGTCTGGTGCCGGGCGGCCGGCAAACTGGACACCCTGCGCCCCGATAGCCGGCTCCTCCCCTGGCTTTTCGTCATCGGCCGCAACCTCTTCGTCAGCCACTGCCGCTGGCGCAGCCGCGACGAGCATTACCTGAACGAGCTTGGCCGGCTCCACGTGGGCGCCGAGCCGCCTGCGGACCCTCCCGCGGCGGCGCTGCGGAGCGAGCGCGAGGCGGCCCTGGAAGCGGCGCTGGCCAGGCTGCCGAGCATCCATCGCGAGGCGGTCGTGCTGGTCGTGGTCGAGGGGCTGACCCGCGAGGAGGCGGCCGAAGTGGCCGGGATCAGCGTCATCGCCCTGCGCCAGCGCCTGTCGCGCGGGCTGAAAACGCTGAAGAAGATCCTGGCCGAAGAGGGGAGCGCGGACCGGGGAGGGAAAGATGAATGACCTGAACGGGAACAACGACGCCCGGCTGATCGAGCGGCTGTCGGGACTCGACTCGTCCGCTCCACCGCCGCCGCTCGATCCTGAGCTCGAGTCGCGCCTGCTCGGCCGCCTGTCGCGCCGACGGCGCAGGCTGCCGTTTCCCTGGGACGTGGTGCTGCTGGCCCTGTTGCTCGCGATCCTGGCCTGGGACGTGATTCGGATCGTCAGGATTTTGATGAAATAGCGTTAACGAAGTTCAGGGAAGACAAAGGGAAGAGAGAGGGAAAGACAGAGGGAAGAGAGAGTGGGAAGAGCCCTGTCAGAACTTCTTTTCCACTTTGTATTCTCTCTGCCTTTCCCTTTGTTTTCCCTTGCTCTTCCCTGGAGCTTGGGTAAGCTCAGGGAAGAAAGAGGGAAGAGAGAGCGGGAAAAGC